>NZ_JASATP010000001.1:0-275703 GCF_038440375.1 Bacillus sp. OTU530 | reverse complement strand
TTGGCGTTGGCGGCTGCTTTGGGGGTCGTGGGTTTGGCGGCGGCTTTGGCGCTCCTGGCTTTGGCGGCGGCTTTGGCGCTCCTGGCTTTGGCGGCGGCTTTGGTGCTCCTGGCTTTGGCGGCGGCTTTGGCGGCGGCGGCTTTGGTGCTCCTGGCTTTATCTAGTAAGTGTATAATAAAACAAACTATAAAGCAGACTGCTTTTTATAAGCAAAACCGTCTGCTTTTTACATAAAACATCGATATAGACTCTCCTGCAACTGATAGATTCTTCTAAGGATCGTTAGGCATAAACAGAGGCGCAGCCCTACTTATACTGTGTTCTTAAAATTTCTCGCTACGTCGAATTGGCACCCGGCTAGAAATTTATACTTTCTTACAGTAAAAAAGCTGCTTAGCAGAAAGCAGCTCACTCCTCATCTCTATACTCACCGTATGCCATGCGAAACAACTCAGATTGGCTATCCATCTCCTCTTCCGTTCGCTGCACGTATACATATTCGCCAAATTCGTTTTGCTCACGTGCCTTTGTATTATCAAACAAAGCTAAATTCAAAATATGAATAATCCGTATTTTAAGTGCTTCATCTAAAATAGGAAAGGAAATCTCTATCCGTTTTTCCATATTGCGCGTCATCCAATCTGCCGATGACAAGTAAATCTTTTCCTCCCCGTTGTGATGGAAATAATATACACGGCTATGCTCCAAATAACGCCCTACGATACTAATCACGCGAATATGCTCACTAACACCCGGAATTCCAGGACGAAGACAGCAAATACCGCGTACAATTAAATCCACCTTCACCCCTGCCTGCGATGCCTCATACAGCTTTTGGATCAATGGTTTATCCGTTAAAGAATTCATCTTCGCAATAATATAACCATTTCCATATTGTTTCTGGTAATTGATCTCATCCTCAATTAAAGCAATGAATTGATCACGAATGTCGAACGGTGCTACTGACAGCTCATAAAAATGCGGCTTTGTCGTATACCCGCTTAAATAGTTGAAAAAATTTGTGGCATCAATACCAAATTCCTTGCGTGCAGAAATAAGACCAAAATCAGTATATAGCTTCGCTGTCGCATCATTGTAATTACCCGTTCCTAAGTGGACAAACCGTTCGATTTTTCCATTTTTACGACGAACGACGAGCGTAATCTTACTATGCGTTTTTAAATGGCTAACTCCATAAATAACATGACAGCCAGCCTGTTCAAGTTCTTTCGCCCAGTGGACATTGTTTTCTTCATCAAACCTTGCCTTTAGCTCAACGAGAACTGTTACTTGCTTCCCTTTTTCCGCAGCCGCTTTGAGCGCTTGAATAACAGGGGAGTCGCCGCTCACACGGTATAATGTTTGCTTAATTGCCAGGACATCCGGATCCTCCGCCGCATCTGCTACAAAATCAATTACCGGCTGAAACGATTCAAAAGGGTGGTAAAGCAAAATATCCTTCTCAAGCGCCTTTTCAAAGATATCATCTTGATCGGATAAATCCTGCGGGGGCTGCGGAATAAACGCTGGATAAATCAAATGCTCGTGTGTTTGTGCAAGCTGCTTGTAAAATGCAAACAAACATGTTAAGTCCAATGGACCCTCGGTAAAATATACATCATTTTCATGAATTTCTAGTACGCTATGTAAAAAGGATAATACACGCTCATCCATCCCATTCCTTCCAATTTCAAGGCGGACAGCGGCACCCCATTTACGGCGCTTTAATTCTTTTTCAATCACCTTCAATAAATCGCGCGCACCTTCTTCATGGATCGTCATATCGGCATTACGCGTAATTCGAAAGTGCGTTACAGATAACACGCGATGCCCTGTAAAAAGCTTATACATATAGTTGCTTATAACATCCTCGAGAAAAATAAAACGGGTTTTTCCATCATCGCATGGAAGTAAAATAAAACGTTCCAACACGGACGGAACCTGTACAATACCGAGCTTTAGTCGTTTTTCCTTCACTTCTTGCTCCTTGTCATACAGCATAACAGCCAAGTTCAGGCTTTTATTAAGAAGCATTGGAAATGGACGGTATGCATCAATCGCGACAGGCGTTAGCACTGGGAAAATTTGCTCATCAAAATATTCTTCAATAAACGTCCGCTGCTCCGGCGTTAAATCTGAAAAAGCTAGGAACGCAACTCCAGCCTCTTCTAAAGCGGGCTGCAGCACATGTAAATAGGTATCATATTGCAAATCTACTAATTCATGGGCCCTCATTGAAATTTTCTTAAGCTGTTGCTTCGGTGTAAGACCAGCCTTGTTTTCCGGTTGATTAAAGCCCGCCTTTACTTGATCCTGAAGACCAGCTACACGTACCATAAAAAACTCATCAAGATTTGAACTAAAAATGCTAATATACTTTAAACGTTCAAGCAGTGGATTTCTTTCGTCCAAAGCCTCTTGCAGTACACGCTCATTGAACGCAAGCCAACTGAGCTCGCGATTGTTATAGTAGGCTGTATCATGTAAATTCACAGAGTCTGTTTTCATCATGTCCATACGTACTACCCTTCCCTTTACACATTCTCACTGTACTCGAATTATCCACTGCCATAATATATTTCTATATAAAACAATATAAAATCTCTGTAAACAGATAGGAAGATGTTACTAATTTATGAGAAAATTCAACTCAATATTACGTTTTAATGCCTTTTCTAATGGCTTTTTTTGCTTTTCAGCCTGCATTCTTTCAGCCAGGCCGCTGGAACGGCAAGAAATGAAAAATTGCAGGTCTTCTTTACATTCCTCTATTAATATGTTTTTTACAAAATTACGATTTGTTATATTTAAAGCGGCTGCCAGCTGTAGGATTGAACCAAGCAATGATAATTGCCGCTGTTCTTCCTTTGAAAACCAAGCATCGAACAGCTGCATGTACCGCTTAAAAGCGGAACGTGATTTATAAGAGGCCAACAATGCCAGTTGAATCCGCTCTTTATGCATCATACCGTCAATTGTTTTGTTGGCAAGCAGATAAAATGTATGTTGGCTGCTCGATTCCTCGTCAATATATTTTCCAATATTGAATACCTTAGCTGCCTTGCGCAGCAATTGTAATTCTTCCTCAGAAAACGAAGCCACTCTAAGCCTTTCGAGTTCATTACAAATGGCAGACACATTTATCATAAGCTGCATGACATAATCCATGTCCATCCCATATTCCTGAGCAAGCATATGCAGACTTTCCTCTACGACATTCGGGTAGTATGAGAGATGAAAGGGCTTTGTAAGCGCCTCATAAAACACACCTTCACGCAGACCCTTTCTGCTTAACACAAAGGATGGAGCATTTGACAAATGCATAATTGCTCCAAATACCTCGATTGCCGGAAGAATCGTATCAGCGCGATCCCGAGCCAAACCATCTTGTTTTTGCAGTTCAGAAAAGCTAAGAGAGGACAGATGCTGTTTAACACTGTCAATATGCGCAGCGTTCATTTCATATAAATGCAGGCTGGAAATAGAATAGGAAATAAGCTGCTGATGAATTTTTGCCATATTGCGGGCACTGCCGCCAATTGCGATAATCGGCACCTCTTTCCCGAGCAGCCACGGCAATGTTTCCAACGAGCTCTTAACATAAGAATACAACTTCTCCTTTTCTTCAGCAGTCGGTACATCTTCTTCTATAAATTGCTGCTTCAGCGAAAGTGCGCCAAAGGGAAAGCTGTAATACTCTACTAACTGTCTATTTTTGAAGTATGTAAGTTCCGTGCTGCCGCCCCCAATATCAATTGTAATCCCTTCTTCGAACGAAGTAGAATTTATGATAGCCAAATAACCATAATATGCTTCCTCGTATTCGGATAAAATCCGAAGCTTAAAATCAGTATGTTCCTCTACGAGCTGCTGGATATAGGACTGATTTTTAGCTTGTCGAACAGTAGCTGTCGCCATGCATATAACATGCTTAAGCCCATAGAATCGGGTGCTTTCCTGAAACTGCTGCAATGTAAGAATCAAAAGCTGAATGCCTGCTTCGTTAAGGATACCGTCTTCTAAATAGCTTCGTAATCTTGCTGTTACTTTTGTGTTTTCAAGCTCATGATATAATTTGCTAGTCCCTGTCTCATAAATGACAAGCCTTATCGTATTAGAACCGATGTCAATAATCCCGTATCGCTGTTTCAATTCTATCTTCAGCCTCTTTTCGTCCAAAGTTTGTGTATTCCCCTGTCATCCGTATTACCTTATTTCTCTAACCTTATTTTACTAAATATTTCTGAGAAAGAAAAATGCAGTATGTTTCCTCAAGGCGTCTAGACCTGTCCACATTGTTCACAAAATGTTTTTCTAACAAAAGGATTGAATATTGCAAGAGAATGGTAATACATGATAATGTTAACATAAAAGGAGTGAAGAGTATGAAAACTTCTAAGTCGGGAACGGATGAACAGCCCGTTCCGTCAGCTGAACAATTAGCCCAAGCCGTCTTTGTCGTAAATCGCCATGCCAAAGCCGCTACGAATCCAAAATATTTATACTGGCTAAAGAAACGTGCACTTGAAAAGCTCATTCAAGAAGGAAAAGCATTGAAGGAAGGATTGCATTTTTCTCGAAATCCAAAGCTCAGCCAACAGCAATCTGATGTGCTCGTTCACGTCGGCAACTACTTTTTCCATATCCCGCCTACAAAAGATGACTTCCAAAAGCTCCCTCATCTCGGCGAACTCAATCAATCGTACCGTAACCCAAAAACAGTGATGTCCTTATCAACTGCAAAAAAACTGCTGCAGCAATACATTGGTGCGGAGGCGTTTGAACAGGAAACGAAACTCTCCCGGCCCGAACCTTGGTACAAACGAGCTTATACACAAAAGTAAAAACCTCTTTGAGCATGAAACAAACCGTCCTTTGCAGGACGGTTTGTTTCATTTTATCTTCTCTTCGATACGAAAATTTGCCTGTTTATAGAATCGAACCTTTTCTTGATTATATTGCTGCGTTAGTTGATTAAAGGCTTCATTATTCGTTCGCATATCAGCATACAGTCCATTGACCTCTTGTACCTGGTCGGTAATTGTCTTTAATTTCTCTGTCTTTGTCTGTAGCATTCCATATAGCTTTTCTTCCGACGCAAGTGCTTTTCCATAAGCTTCATGCATATGTACAAAAGCAGTGAATCGTTCCTCGTACAAGGATACAACCTTTTCTGCCTGCTTTCTCAGCTTTTTATCCTCTATTTTGCGTATATGCTGATCTGCTTCCTTCATTTTACTACGTGCCTTCTCAAGGGCTGTTTGCTCTTTTGCCAAAATATTCGTCCGCTCCTTGAGACCTTGCAAAGCTTGCTCCACAGTACCCTTCACCTGGTCGCTATCTTCCTGTCCCCCCTGCAAAATACTGTCATATAACTGTGCATTTTTCTGTTCAAGCGCTGTTAATGCTTTTGCCTCTTCAAAGAGGGTTTTTTCCTGCTTTACAGCATCTTCAAACACAGCATACACTTCCTCTTCCGGCTTTGGTCCAAAGCAGCCGGACAATAGGCAGAGCAATAAAGCTGTGCTTAATGCTATCTTCTTATACAAACTGAATCCTCCTCTATAATCGGTTGTCATGCCAGAAATTCACCGAAAAATGTGCAGCTGGATCATATACCTCAAATTCATACCCTTCACTTCGGAGTCCGGCAATTACCTCAGGCAATACTTGCACGGTTTGCTTTTTTTCATGAAGAAGAATAACCTCCAAATTTCTGCTTGATTGTGTAAGAACATTTTGCACAATACCATTTGGGTTATTTGCTAGCTTCCAATCCAACGAATCAATTGTCCAATCCCATTCCTTTAAGCCAGCTGCAGCCATTTGATCACGCAGTGCACTTGTAAGCCCTGGCATGCTTCCGTATGGACAACGAGTCAAGTCTGAGTGTATTCCTGTAGCCTCCTGTAAAATAGTCTGCGCCTGCTTCATCTCATTGACAATTTGTCCTTCATTATACAGCTTTTGATAATTGTGAGTCATGCTATGCAAAGCAGGATAATTCCCTTCCGCTACCAGACGATTTATGCTGTCCTTATGACTCGAGATTTGAGCTCCAATCATAAAAAAGGTTGCCTGCACTCCGTTCGACTTCAGAATATTCAAAAGGGATTCTGTATATTCATTTGGCCCATCATCAAATGTGAGATATGCAATTTTCCGTACTTGACCGTTATATTTTTCAGGTACTTGTTTTGCCGCAGCCAGCATCGGCAGCTCACTGACAGGCTGAACAGTGCGAATTTGCTCGGATACAGCCTTTGCTGAAGATGAAAAGGATCGAGCGAAGAAAAAACCAGTAAAAGCGATGCCTACACCAGCTGTTACTACAAGAGCGCGCTTCACCCTTCTTCGTAAGCGCGGTATTCGAAAATCTGCCATTCTATCAATCCCTTCTTAAACTAGGCCCATTTGTTGTTTAAAGTGCAGAGCACCTTCTACCTCTTACACTGGCCAATAGCTACGCAAATACACACTCGCTTTTCCATTATTTATTATATTCCCATTTTATCTTATTTTGAAGAGTCTTCTATTAAAAACATACAGCAATGGAAGTTTTTATGTATACAAGTCTTATTTTTTGCGAGGAAGGAAGAAAGATGGCATCCGCAACATTATGCTTTCCTACTAAAAGGAACCGAATCGGTTCCTTTTACTCCTTTGAAAGCAATACCCTCTCTGTCTCATAAGGTCCATACATCATACTGCGGGCTTGGAACGTATATGTTGCACCAATGGTAATATGATCATGCGGATTTCCTTCTTGCGCTCTTGTTTGAAATGCTAATACAGCCTCTTCTCCAGGCTGCAGCAAGGGAATCCGCCAGCGCACAAGTCGAAAGACTACGGCACCCTCCCCTTTATCAGTCTGTAGCGTATCAGGTATATACGACAAATAATCACGAATCATGTGACTTCCAAACAACTGTACTACATCTACCGTCCCACAATTTCGAAGACGAATTTCTATCTCCAGCACATCGCCTGGTTGATAGCTGGAGACTTTTCTAGACTGATTGCAAACAATAAGCTGCGCCAAGACAAATTTCTCCCCACCCTGCACGACACGCTCCACTAAAACCCTCTCATTGCCAATCCCCCCTGTTGCTGTAAATCTGATTGTTTCTGATGAAGGTGTTACAGCTACCTCCCATCGCGAAACATTCGGGTTCGTCCAGGTCACAGTCTCCTCCTCTACCTTAGCAGGAGGAATCGACGAAGAGCGCAAAATGACTCCCTCTGGAAGATGCATGGCACATTCAATGTCCGTTAGGCTAGATGCGGCTGATAAAGTAACTCGCATCTGCGTTTCCTCTGGTTCATATACCGTATAGACTGACATATCCAGTCTATCCTGACATTTTGACATGTCCTTCACCTCAACCTCTTCCTCATTATTATATATATGATTACTCTCTTATTTTACTCCATATGGAAAACGAACTACAATGAAACGAGGTACAAGTTCATCATTCACTCTACCATATTCAACAAGGAATGCTAAAAATCATGCTCTATTTTTACATTTTAGACATGTTTTGACTAAAGAAACCATCTGTTAAAGAACATCATCAGCACTATTATTCGTTTTTTACACTTGAAGTATAAATTTCTGACTGGAAGGCAATTCGACGTAGCGAGGAATGTTAGGAATACAGTATAAGGGCAACTACGCCTCTGTCCGCTATCTTGTTTCTTATTAAGAAAAGCGGATCTACCACCTATCCCTCCCTTTTTATTCCAAAATATAACATTTATTCCTATCATCTTCTGCAGCTTTTTTACTAATTCCAACGGAACTTGTAGAAAACTTCCAACCATCCGACATTCTTTTTCAAAGGAGGAACCATGGGGCGTATGGAATTTGTAAGTACGAACCATTTGAAAGGAGATTTGGCTATGACAGGAACTTATAAGACAAAAGATATCGCTAATAAAACGGGTATCCCCGGCAATATAGTGCGAAAATACAGCAATTTGCTTGAACAGCATGGTTACATAATTGAGAAAACTGGTAATTCACGCACGTTTACAATGGCGGATATCCGCTTATTAAAGGATATTCATAAACGAGTGTCTGAGCTGGATGAAAATGCTGCTGAAGCAGTTACCACAGTATTACAAGGCAAGCCGGAAGATACGATACCCGTAGCGCTACAGACTGTCGAGCCTGAACAGGCTATGTCGCCAGCCAAAACACACATTGCTATATATGATGATGTGAATACGACCATTCGTGAGCAAAATAAAAAGTTCGAAGAATTTATGAATAAACTTGATACACTTGCACAGTTAAATGAAGCAATTATTCATCAAAACTCAACACTTATCTCACAAAATCGCCAAAAGGATGAGAAGCTGGATGGGCTCATGCAGGAGGTATACGTTAAAGAATCAAAACAAGAAAACATGCTATGCAACCTAATCGATCATGTCAAGCAAACTGAATCCAAGCAGGACGAAAAAATAGATAACGTGCTTAGTCAAATGTACAAAAAGGAATCCAAGCAGGATGAAAAAATGAATAAGCTTATCAATCATGTGTATAGGCAGGAGTCGAGCCGAGATGAACAATTGATGAGCCTTATTCGAGAAATGCAGGAAACAAAACGAATGATTGCCGCATCCAAAGAAAACACATGGGTAAAAACGATTAAAAACATCTTCCGCGCGAAGCCGGAGCGTGCATAATAATAGAAATGAAAAAGTTACCGATACCCTCGGTAACTTTTTCATTCGGAAATGTCCAGCGGAAGAATCGGCAAGGTGATATTTGCTTCTGTTCCCTTCCCTTTTTCACTTTTGTAGGCAATTTTTCCTTGGTGCGCCTGAATAATGCTAAATGTTACCATAAGCCCTAAACCTGTCCCCTTCTCCTTCAAAGAATAGTATGGCTGCCCCAGCCTTGCCAGCTGTTCCTTGTCCATGCCAACACCACTATCCTTAACAGTTACAACCGCTTCATCCCCCTTTTGATAGGCCCTTACCTTCAAATAGCCTTTCTGATCGCCCACTGCTTCAACTCCATTTTTTACAATATTCATAATCGCTTGCTTTAGTTTTGCATGATTGCCAACCATATAAATATCCTTCTGAATCTCTGTTTGTAAATACACGCCTTGCATAGCCGCAAAGGAGGACATGATCGTTGACATTTCGTCAAGCAAATTTGATAAACAAAATTGCTCCTTTTTCTCCATTTGCGGACGTGCCAAATTTAAATAGTCTGAAATAATATGCTCTGCCCGATCAAGCTCAGTCAACACAAGCTCAAGATATTCCTTATTCTTTATATCCTCTGCTCTTTGAAATAATTGAATAAAGCCCCTAACAACTGTAAGTGGGTTTCTTACCTCATGAGCAACACTCGCTGCCAGCTCACTTATAATCATTAGCTTTTCCGATTTTTGCATCTCGACCCGCAGCATTGCATTATCATATAAATACTCTGCTAAATAGACTTGAAATGCCATCGCTACAGCCAATGCGATTGCGGCGATCGTAAAATACACATATGCTTGAGAAATAACCTGTGTAAAAGAATCATATAGAGAAACTAGGACAATGCTTCCGACTAGATAAAGAAGTGCATACAACGATGCAAGCAAAAAGGAGATAATCGTTTTCTTATGGTTTGCGAAAGTGTTCCATTTACGCGACAGCCAAAATGAAACACCTGTCAGGAAGGCGATATCGAGCAATTGTATCCAAATAGTATCTCCCCCGTATAAAAGCAAATAAGCGATTACAGAACATATCGCTGGAAACAGACCATATGCTCCTCCATATAAATATGTACCCATAATAGGAATAGCATGAAAATCGAAGTAATAATGTCCTCCAAGATGAATTGGATACATCATAGACAAAGCAACAATGCCTCCTGATAGAAGAGATGTTGTTTTCCAATTTCTCTTTGGAACAGACACATGATAACGACTCAAGCGAAGTGTTTCATACAAAAACACAGGCAAAATCACAATTGCAAGTTGAATAAGAAGATCCCCAATCTGCTCCAAACTCCCCGTCCCCCAGTCACCCTTTTTCCCTAATTATAACATTTATAGCTATTTAATTTGTAAAAATTTACATTTTTTACCCATTTTATGTAGGTACCCAAATCAACATGAATCGACATGTGGATGTAAGAAAAGCGGACAAGGCCCGCCTTTTATGGCAGCGTAGGGGTGGGCCGGAGTAAAAGGCTCTTTTTTGCCTTTTGCGGAGGTTCAGCCCGGAGTCTGCCATTTTTAGCCTTGGGAGCTAGACATCACCTCGAAAAGTTATACTTTCTGGTGTGAAAAAGAAAAGGGCCGTGAAACATCACAACCCTTTGAATACATAACGGACCATGTCCGCTTTTCTTCATTGATAGGAAACATAATACGTTTTTTGTAAGCTCTTCACTTTTCTTAGCTTCTCCTGCGCTTCCTCACTTAAAGTACTAATCGGCCTTCCACCTACAAGAACCTCCTTGTCATATACTTTTTTCACCTCTACCTGCATCCTTTCCTTTGCTGGCGTTTCATGTATACAGATACGATGAGGCTCCCACAGCACTACATTCATCAATTCCTTTACTTCCGGGCTTTCACACGTTTGCAGATGGTAAATCAGCTCATAATTCGTAAGCGGTTCGATGAATGACAATTTGACCTCCTGATGCTTCGCGTACGCCGCCACCGCCTTTGCTAATAAGCCATCAATAGCAATTGCAAGCGGACTGAGAAAGGCATTATGATCGACAACCATCGCTTCCATAATATGAAGCCCTGTCTCTATATCGGTCTCCACAAAATCCCCCAGAAATCTAATATTTTGAATAAGTTCCCACGGCTCCTTAGCAATCCCCCCAACGAGGTATGCATCGCGTAAAAAGCTGTCAAAATGGTCTGCCCCAAGCAGGCTTGTTTTGCTTGTCAATGGTGTATTTTCATTTAATAAAGCTACAATATGCTCACCGTCATATCCATGCTTTTTCAGGATACGTGCTGCTTCGCCCTCACGGATGAGCTTTTCCGTATTCGCGTGATGATTAAAACCAAGTGTTTTTTCAACAGCATGAGAAAACGGTAAATGTCCGATATCATGAAGCAAGGCGGCCAGACGAAGCTCTTTATCATTTGGAAAGAAACGAGCAATAACGGACCAAACACCAATCGTATGGTCGAGCCTTGAATGCATGATCGGCGAGTAAAGCGAAGCAGTACCATAATGGCTTAAGAATTTTAACCTTCGGAGCGTTTTGGATTGAAATAGCTCCAGTTCGTGAGGAAGGGCTTTAATTTCATGTCTATAAAGCGGATCGTATACCGTTTCTTGGCAAAAGGTTTGCTGCACCTCTGATCACCATCCCACATTCTTTTCACTAGAGATTATCATCATACTATGATAGGTTTGGTATTATATTCATTGTTTTACAGAAACGTTAGAGAAATTTACATCTTTTTTCACATACTACATAATTGAAGGTTATCTTGAAGCGTTTTTATTTTTCAGCTTGTTTACTCCCAATAAAAACTTCGCAATGGAACTGGCAGATATGATAAAATAAACAAGAAAACTCGCTGATTGGCGAGCCCTTAGGTGAAGACAGAAGCGTAGTTGCACTTACACTGTATTCCTAAAATTTCCAACTACGTCAAATTAGCTTCCAGCTGGAAATTTATACTTTCTTACAGTGTAAATAAAAATTTTGCAGCGGAAGAAAGGAAGACTTTATGGAACATCTATTAAATCCTCGTGTAAAAAATATTCAAATCTCAGGCATTCGCCAATTTTTTAATATGATTCAAGAATACGACAATGTAGTTTCCCTTACGATTGGCCAGCCTGATTTCCCGACACCTTCTTTAGTAAAGGAGGCTGGCAAACGTGCTATTACGGAGAATATTACAAGCTATACGCATAATGCCGGCATCCTTGAGCTGAGACAAGCTGCCTCTGCTTTTGTCAAAGAGCGATACGCGCTCAATTATGATGCAGCAAACGAAGTGATTGTGACAACAGGTGCGAGTGAAGCGATTGATATTGCGTTTCGGACAATTTTAGATGAGGGAGCCGAGGTTATTTTGCCTGCCCCTATCTATCCTGGCTACGAACCGATTATTCGTTTAATGGGCGCAAAGCCTGTATTTGTTGATGTCCGGGAAAGCGGCTTTCGCTTAACAGCCAAAGCACTCGAGCAAGCTATCACAGCCAACACACGCTGTGTTGTTTTGCCTTATCCATCTAATCCAACAGGCGTCACACTTAGCAAGGAGGAGCTTCAAGAAATTGTTAATGTTTTAGAGGCTAAAGACATTTTCGTAATCTCTGATGAAATTTACAGTGAGCTTGTTTATGAAGGAGCTCATAGCTCGATTGCTCAATTCCCGTCTATGCGTGATAAAACAATTGTGATTAACGGCCTTTCCAAATCACATTCTATGACGGGCTGGCGTATTGGATTTTTGTTCGCTCCCGCTTATATTGCCAAAGAAATCCTAAAGGTGCATCAGTATAATGTAACATGCGCTTCCTCTGTCTCTCAGTATGCGGCAATAGAAGCACTGACGGCGGCCAAGGACGCGCCTCGCATGATGCGTCATCAATACAAAAGAAGAAGAGACTATGTATACCATCGCTTAACAAGCATGGGTTTATCAGTTGAACAGCCAACTGGCGCCTTTTATATTTTCCCTTCAATTAAGCAGTTTGAGACTAGCTCCTTTGATTTCGCCATGCGCCTTGTCAAAGAAGCTGGAGTTGCGGTTGTTCCGGGTACAGCATTCTCTGAGTACGGAGAAGGCTATCTTCGTTTATCTTACGCATACAGTCTAGAAACCCTAAAGGATGGCTGTGACCGAATCGAACAATTTTTGCAAGAAAAGATTTAAACATAAAAACGCTTGGATCACTCCAAGCGTTTTTATGCGAATTTAAAGATGAAACACACAAGAACTAGTATGATAACTTAGATTTGTATTTTTCTTCTCCAAAGCTGAATTACTGAGAACGGTAACTGTCCTTAGCTTCCATTTGTAATCGCTTACATTTATGAGTACTGGCTTATTTTGACTTCCACGCATTTCTTATTGTAAGCCAGCCAAAGAAGACAACTGCTAGCCAACCGATAAATGTCATCACATATGTTAAAAAGCTGATAAATCCATCAATTGCAGTAAAGGAAAAGAAATGAAAGAAGGATGTTAAAGAAGAACCCATCACTCCGGCTGCAGACATCCATAGCCAGCCGACAAATGCGGCGAAGAAAAACTTTAATGTGTTATCCATACAAGTCACCTCCCTTAGTAAGAAGTGATTATATTTCTATACTATTATTCAAAGAAAAATTCGGTGCTTACTATTGCTAAAATAGGCGCTGTGAAACAAGAGTGTATATTTTCTTATGTAATGCTGCCAGAAAGAAAACTCGCCGATTGGCGAGCCCTGCCTTGTTGGGCGAAGACAGAGGCGTAGCCCTACTTATACTGTATTCCTAAAACTTTTCACTACGTCGAATTGGCTTCTAGCTAGAAATTTATACTTTCTTAAAGTGATAAAAAGCCGCCTTAGGCGACTTTTTATCAAGCTTCATTAGAAAATTCGCGTTAGATTGATACAGCAGGTTCAGCCGTTTCGAAAAATTGCTGCTGTTCTCTCATTAAGCCTGCAAGCGGCAAATCATTCACCGTGCTCTCCTCCCGCTTGTCAGTTGAAGATGTAAGATGTTTAACTTCTAGGAACAGTCCTTTTAAATAAATCGCCATTGCATCTTCCCATTGGTCCTTCGCAACGTCAGTGACAAAACGGATTCGGTATAAGCCTGCATTGTTAAATAGCATATCAATCGTTCCATATGCCTTCATTGCCTCTTCTACTACACGTTTCCAATCCTGCGTTTTATTCACATTATGGGAAACGAAAATTGCTTGACCATTTTGAGCCAAAATCTCTTCTACCGTCGCCTTACCATTCTCTACATCAATATCGGTAATTACGACATTTGCACCTTGCTGCGCCAATAAAAGCGCTGTTTTACGCCCGATGCCAATACCTCCGCCTGTCACAATGATAACCTTCCCTGCTAGCTTCATCATCCTCTACCCCTTCTCAATAAACTTCCCGTTCTACAGTATCCTCTGCTTTCTACAACAAACAGCCTCAACAATGAGGAATCGATTCCTAAAAGCACCCTACTGCATCCCTAAATGGGGATCGTATTATCCTTGTTGCTTCAGACACACTTGCTACTCTAACAGCACTGTTACCAATGCAGCCTTCCCTGTGCCAATCAAATGTCACACATGCATGTTGTTCGCATTCTTTCTACGGCAGCTTGATTTTCTACCTCTTTCTGCTTACCGGTTTTCTGCTCCCATGCCAAGACAATCCCCTGCTTACTGTTAACACATACCGAGCTTCTATAACAATGCTGAGAGAAGTTATGTAGCAGACAGCAAAAAATGAGACACGCTGCATATTTGCGTGCCTGTTCCTGAAGGGTACTTCTATAGGAAATGCCAGTCCTATACAAAATGATTATAACAAAAAAACAATGTCGTTTTTTGCAGAAAAAAAGTTAGAACTTAAAAAATTTTCCGAAAAATAAAATCCACCCTAATAAAACACCTAAAAAATCCCATAATCGTGACAGATTTGTGAATAAAGAAAACTCGCCGATTGACGGGTCCTGCCTTTGGACGAAGACAGAGGCGTAGTTGCACTTATACTTTATTCCTAAAATTTCTCACTACGTCGAATTGTCTTCTAGCTAGAAATTTATACTTTCTTACAAGTGCAAAAAAACTCGCCGATTGGCGAGCCCTGCCCCCTGGGCGAAAACAGAGGCGTAGTTGCACTTATACCAAACCCCTAAAATTTCCAGATGAATCAAATTAGATTCCAGCTGGAAATTTATCCTTTCTTACAGTGAAAAACACCTTTGATACTATCCCCATGTCTCAATTATAGATTACTAATGACCTTCGTGCGGGCAGCTAGGTCATGATAGCCCCGGTTATCCCTTCGAAGAAGCATAATATATATATTAACAATAGCCGGAATACCAAGCAGCACTACATTCGATAACACCAAGATACAAAAGCGCCAAAGCAGCGTTCCTGCTCCAACCGCTTCCCCGCTCTCCTTTAACAGCTGTATACGCAAAAGACGGCTCCCAATTGTACGGCCATTCCAAACTAAAGGAAGCAAAACAAAGTAAGCTGCCATAATCACGAGGGCAAGCAGCATATCATAACGGGCATCACCAAGGCTGACTTGAAAACGATCAAAAACAGCTGTATACTCCCCACTGATTACCGCAGCCGCAGCACCGTATACAAGAGAGATGATAAACATATCTATCAGAAGCGCTCCGACTCGATTCATAACAAAGACAGGTTGATGAACATGCAGTTTCATGATGAATTCTTCCTTTCCTTCCATACTTTCGCTCTCATCTTACCATGCTCCACTTTTTGTGACAACTTCCGACAAAGTATGGTACGTGACTGCCATCCCTGTTTTTGGTTACAATAGATGTAAACCTAATCTTAAGGAGGTCAGTATGTGATGACGAAAAACACATTTCTCCTTTTCGTAGCTTGCTTACTTTTGTCAGGTTGTGCCTTTCCATCGCCTTACACGCAATATGATATCGGCGCTGATTACGAAGTTCTGCAGTCCTCTACAAACGGAACCCAAATCCTTCCGAAAATGGATGCTTTCAACGCTTCACAGCTCATCCCTCCTGCTGTTACGGAGGTAGCATGGAACGACAGCTACATACTGGCAAAGCAGCTTGAATTACAGCCTGACCCCCTTAACCCTGACGCACAAACTCCCAATCAGCAGAATGCACGCTATTGGATTATTGACCTAAAATACAACAAAAGATTCGGTCCCTATACGAAAAAGCAATTCGAAGCACAAAAAAAGGAATTTCGCATTTCAAGCTCGCTTCAATTGCAAAAAGTTGAAAAGCTTGCACAAAAATAAATAAGGCTTTCTACATGTAACAATGCTTATTCATCTAAAGAAAACTCATCGATTGGTGAGCCTTGCCTTTGGGCGAAGACAGAGGCGTACGTAGCCCTACTTATACTGTATTCCTAACATTTCCGACTCCGTCGAATCGTCTTCCAGCTGGAAATTTATACTTTCCTACAGTGTAAGAAATCCCTTGCTAGTAACCAGTCGGGTACCTTACCCCATTTGTATTTGCAATGCAGCCCGCGTATAATACGCGGGGTGCTTTACTGCTAAGCACATCGCAGTGTGTTCACTTTTATGTTGAAGAATATTTCGACTGAAGCCATGCACATACACCAAAGCTTGCCAATGCTGCAACAAACATAACGATTGCCCAAGCCCTCAGCTGTAATTGGATCTCACCTTGCACTGCTCCCCCAAGCATCAAAAAATACACGCCACCGAGTGTGTAGATTATACAAGGAATATAAGGGATAACATAGTTCGGAAACACCTTATATAAAAGATAGCTTAGTAAGCAAGCTGTACACACGATCACAATAGCTGTAATTCCAATCAGCAATATATTCCCCCCTTTCTCCTATTATGCAACCCGCTCCTCCTCACCTATCAATCCAAAAAAAGCCAGACATCCCGCCTGGCTTCGAAAAGCATTTCGCCCATAAAACCGTATGGGCTTGCCTTCCTATCAAACACATTTCTCTCGAAACAGCATTTTATATACAACGCTTCCAAATAAAACGCAGCACGTGCGTAACAAACTGTCCGCGAGCACACCTGCATATAACAGGCTCTGTGCCCAAATACATAAGATAAGCAAAATACCCATGTGCATATACCATACTTTTGTACGGAATCGGTATGCACCAAGTATTCCAAATACAAAAAGTTGAGCGATATACAACCACGAAACAAACGGAGCAAATGAGGATGTACTTATTTCTGATACAAGCAACCAGAATACATGAATGCTCATCATCCCGCTCATCCCAAAGACCGCTGCGGCAAATCTCATGCAGCGCCACTCCTTTCTAACTGCCTGTACCATTATATTCAGCAAGCTGTATGAGGTTGCAAACACTACCAAAATTTCGAAAAAGCTCTAGCTTGTGTACGTAATAGAATTTTTCATCAATATACAGAAAACAAAAAGAAGCTAATTATCTACAATATAGTAGGTAGTTAGCTTCTTTTCTTCTTTAAATGGACTTTTTCAGCAGCTTCCTTACCACGCTACGCCCATCATGTGCTTAAAGCGGAGGTCTTCTGTCGGAAAATGACAAACTCCTTTTTATTATATTTATATAATCATAAACTTAAGCAATCTCCTCTGAACCTCGTTCGCGAGACGAGTTGGTAGATAGCTTCTTTCTAAGGAAGAGGTATACAAAACCAATGGAGAGCCAAACCAATCCCAACACAAGCGTTTGCTTACTTAAAAGCGTGAGCAGCCATCCAATGAATCCAGCCCCTATCAAAGGAAAGATCAAATATCGGAACGTTTGCCCCAAGGAACGTTGACGATTTCTTACATAATAGTGAGCAATGACGGAAATATTTACAAACGTAAAGGCTGTCAGGGCACCAAAACTAACAAAGGTAACAGCTGTATCAAGGCTGATAAACAGTGAGATCAATGAAATCACAGAGACAATAACAATGTTTAAAACTGGTGTCTGAAAGCGCGGATGAATACTTGCAAACACCTTCCTTGGTAAGATAGCCTCCTTACCAAGTGCATATAGGAAACGTGATACACTCGTAACGGACGAAACACCCTGCGTAAAAATGGCTACCACAAGCACCGCAATAAAGATAGCATTTAACAGATTTCCGCCAATTAGCTTAATCAACTCCATTGATGCTGTATCAGGATGATGGAAGGAGAAATTCGGATATGCTATTTTGGTAAAATAAGAGACTGATAAATACAATGCTGCAGCAATGCAAACAATAATGAAGATAGCCTTTGGAATTGTCTTTGTCGGATTGATGGTCTCCTCCGCTGTCGTCGTAATAGCATCAAAGCCAAGGAAGCAAAAACAGATAATGGCAGCGCCGGCAAAGATTGTAGAAAGGGACATATCAGGATGAAGGAACGTACTTGCGGATACAAGCGTACCCCCTCCCCCTACAATATCCTTAATGACAAGTGCGCAAAGCAGTACAATAAAGGCAATTTGCAATAAAACAGAAAACCCGCTAATACGTGCAACCGACTTAATCCCTACGATATTCACAATCGCAAGAATAATATTGATGCCAATAATCCAAACTGGAACTGGAATAGCTGGAAACTGTGCATTAAGAAAAATTCCAAACGTTAAACAAGCGATAATAGGAGAAAAGATATAATCCAACAAAAGAGCCCAGCCTACAAGAAAGCCCATTTGCGGGTTTACAGCTTTTTTCGTATAGGTGTACGCAGAGCCGGCAATCGGATATGCCTTTGCCATCATTCCGTAACTATAGGCGGTAAAGAAAATCGCCAAAAATGCCACGAGATAGGCTGGAACAAGCAGTCCCCCTGATGCCTCGAATGCTACGCCGTATACCGTAAAGAAAATCATTGGGGTCATCCAAGCGAGACCGACAAATACAACTTGATGCAATGTGAGCGACTTTGCGAGTACAGCTCCTTTTTCCATTTCCCATCCCTCTTTCTTCGACTTCTATATTTTTGAGTGTGTACTTTCTCATGTTCAGCAGCTATTATTCGTCATTTTAAAGAAAACTCGCCGATTGGTGAGCCCTGCCTTTGGGCGAAGACAGAGGCGTAGTTGCACTTATACTGTATTCCTAAAATTTCTCACTACGTCGAATCGGCTTCCAGCTGGAAATGTATACTGTACTTTCCTATAGTGTAAATTCAGAAAATTAAAATTTTCAACTATAACGTTAGATAATCTAACATTATTTTTAAGGGGATTCAATTTTTTTAAATCTATGTTGCATTACATTTCTTTTCATGTTACATTTTATAACACAAACCAATATTCAGTTTTCTAGGGTTCCGCGGCTTAGCCGGTCAGGTCCAAGAGAAAACGCACAGCATCCATAGCTGTGTACACGGAAGGATAAAAGCCTGGGAGATATCACTAAGACATGCGTCTTAGCGGTATCTCCCTTTTGTTTTTTCTAAATCATTTAGGAGGTTAATAAAATGAATCTCATTTGGAGCAAAACAATCGGTTCTGGAGGAAAATGGTCAGGAGTAATTAGCCGCGGAAGGCTGCTTCGTTTTACAGCACTTGGTGACGGAGCAAACCTTTCTCTATTGATGTACAACGCAAAGGATTTATCAGAGCGCTACAATATGCCCGATACCTTAAAAGCGCAGCACACTTCCCGCTTAACAGCAGGAAATGTTCTCATGAGCGATAATGGACGCGTGCTGGCAAGCATCGTTGATGACGAGCTTGGCTGGCACGATACGATCTGCGGCTACACAACACGAGAAACAACAGATAACAAATACGGAACTACCACCTATCAAGAATTACGAAATGACTGGCTGCGCAGCGGACAAGAAAACTACGCAGTAGAGCTCACAAGAAACGGTTTAGGCATGCGAGATCTTGTCCCTGTCGTAAATTTATTTTCAAAAGTATCCTGTGACCATAATGGTGATATGCATTTTACCTTAGAGCATTGCCAGCGAGGCGCGAGCGTAACATTGCGTACAGAAATGGACGTTCTTCTTCTCCTTTCCAACACACCAAATCCGCTCGACCCGAGAACAGTGTACCCATCCGTGCCAGTTAAAGTTGAAGTTCTTCCATCAGCTCCTGTTGATACGGATGACTACTGTGTCAACTACCGTCCGGAAAATAAACGCGCATTTGAAAATACATGGGAATACCATACACTGCTAGGCCTATAACACAATATAACCATTCAAAGGAGGAACATTTACATGGCTGTTTTTAATAGAGTAGAAAGCGGGCGCAGCGTAGAGAATGCGATCTATAACGAGACGATTTTGGCAGGGGATGGCTGGATGCACGAGCTGCTTCCAGGTCAAGTGCTCCGAATTGTTGACCTTGAGGGCAATCAGGCTGCTGATACATTAATTTATAATGCAGATCACCCTGAAGACCACTACAGCGCTGTTGCCACAGTTGCAGCGCAGCAAAATATTTATTTAACGACTGGCTCTGTATTGCGGTCCGAATCAGGAAACAAGCTGATGACAATCATCGCTGATACATGCGGACGTCATGATACATTAGGAGGCTCCTGCTCCGCGCAAAGCAACACAGTACGTTACGCACACGAAAAGCTGCATATGCACAATTGCCGGGATACATTTATGCTGCAGCTTGCAAAACATGATGAATCTTATACAAAACGCGATTTAGCGCCAAATATTAACTTTTTTATGAACGTGCCGGTTACTCCTGAGGGCGGGCTGGAATTTGCAGATGGGGTTTCCGCTCCCGGCTGCTATGTCGAACTGCGATCCGAATGCCGCACAATGGTGCTTATTAGCAACTGCCCGCAGTTAAACAACCCTTGTAACGCTTATAACCCAACGCCGGTTCAAGTACTCATTTGGGATAAATAACAGAAATTTGCACGTAATTATTTCAGAATATTCAAAAAGGAGAGGTTATCATGTTTAAAAAAGTACTCATCGCAAATCGCGGAGCTATTGCAACTCGGATTATCCGGACACTGCATAAGCTGAACATCGCATCCGTAGCTGTTTATACAAAAGCAGATCAAGATAGCCTTCATGTCGATTTAGCAGACGAAGCGGTTCTCATCGGAGAGGGACTGGCAAAGGACAGCTATTTAAATGCAGAGCTTATTTTACAAACAGCGCTTAAAACAGGTGCAGAGGCGATTCATCCTGGTTATGGCTTTTTGAGTGAAAATGCAGACTTTGCCCGTGCTTGCCGGGAACACGGCATCGCATTCATCGGTCCAACCCCGGAGCAAATGGAGCTTTTTGGCCTAAAACACTCCGCGAGAGAAATTGCAGAAAAAGCGGGAGTTCCTATGCTGCCCGGAACTCCACTTATTACAGAGCTGACAGAAGCCTTGGAACATGGGGCGCGTATCGGCTATCCGGTTATTTTAAAAAGCACAGCCGGCGGCGGCGGAATTGGTATGCGCGTGTGCGAGGATGAAGAAGCGCTCCGCTCCGCATATGACGCCGTTTGCCACCTTGCTGAAGCAAACTTTAAAAACGGCGGTGTCTTTTTAGAAAAATACATTCGAAAGGCGCGTCACGTTGAGGTGCAAGTTTTCGGAAACCGTTTCGGTGAAGTTGTGACATTAGGAGAGCGCGACTGCTCCATTCAACGCCGCAATCAAAAAGTAATTGAAGAAAGCCCAGCACCAAATTTCCCGCAGCATGTTCGGGAAAGCATGCTAGATTCCGCAAAGCGGCTAGCATCCGAAACCGGCTACCGCAGCGCTGGAACAGTTGAATTCCTCTATGATCCTGAGCAATATTCCTTCTATTTCCTTGAAGTGAATACAAGATTGCAGGTAGAGCACGGCGTAACAGAAGAAGTGCTCGGAGTTGACCTTGTGGAGTGGATGGTGCGCGAAGCGGCAGATGAACTGCGTGATTTACAGACACTCGTGAAAAAACCAAACGGGCACAGCATTCAAGCACGTATATATGCTGAGGATTGCCTAAATGACTTCCGCCCAAGCTCAGGACAGCTTGATCAAGCTATCTTTTCAAAAAATGCTAGAATCGAAACATGGGTAAGGGATGGCATTACGATTACATCGTTATATGACCCGATGTTAGCTAAAATCATCGTACACGGCGAAAATAGACTAGATGCCATTAATAAGCTCATGAGCGCATTGTCCGAAACTCGCCTGTACGGCATTACGACAAACCTCCAATACTTAGAGGCTCTGCTTAAGCAAGAGGATTGCCGAGAAGGAAATGTATATACGCAATTATTAAATGGCTTCACACCTAATGAGCACGCGATTGAGGTATTGGACGGCGGTGTGCAAACAACCGTACAAGATTGGCCTGGCAGAACCGGGCACTGGGATGTCGGTGTTCCGCCTTGCGGACCGATGGATCCCCTTTCCTTCCGCATCGGCAATCAGCTGCTCGGAAACAACGAGAACGCTTCAGGTTTAGAACTCACACTGCGCGGAGGCTCCTATCGCTTCCGAAATGAGATGTGGTTTTGTGTAACCGGAGCTGACATGAGAGCAACTCTCGATAATAAAGAAATCCCAATGTATCAGCCCGTGTTCGCAGCAAGCGGACAGGTACTGGCATTTCATGAGGCAAAACAAGGAATGCGGACATATTTACTTGTGGCAGGCGGCTTGGATATGCCAAGCATCCTCGGGAGCTCTTCCACATTTACACTCGGCGGATTTGGCGGTCATGGCGGACGTGCTCTGCGTACTGGCGATGTACTTTCCGTCAACAAAGGAAGCCTGCCAAAGCTAACAAAAGCGTTACCTGCTGCCTTTAGACCAGCTATGTCTCGGACATGGACCATTGGTGTTATTCCGGGTCCGCATTGCACAGAGGAATTTCTTCATGCTGACTACCTGCCGCAGCTTACCGAAACAGAGTGGGAGGTTCATTTTAACAGCTCGCGGACAGGAGTTCGCCTCATCGGACCTGCACCGCATTGGGCACGTGAGGACGGCGGCGAAGCAGGGCTGCACCCTTCTAATATTCATGATAACGCCTATGCGATCGGCACTCTTGATTTGACTGGCGACATGCCAATTCTTCTTGGTCCAGACGGTCCAAGTCTTGGCGGATTTGTTTGTCCTGTTACAACAGCCTCAGCAGAGTTTTGGAAAATCGGCCAGCTTCATCCGGGAGATACCGTTCGTTTCCATCTGCTTACATTAGAGGAAGCCGAGAATTTACGCAGCTTGCAGGAGAAGAATTTACAAGCAATCAGCAGCGCCGCTTGGGATGAGATGGCTGTATGTCAGCTTCCATATCCGAACGAAACATTATCGAGTCACTATCCGATATTAGCCAGTGATGCAGAAAACAGAAGATTTGCGATTACTATTCGCTGCTGCGGCGATCAAAACCTCTTGGTTGAATACGGCGAGATGGAACTGGACCTATTACTTCGCTTCCAAATTCACGCGCTTATGGAGGCTATTCAAACAAGCAATGTTCTCCCTGTACTTGATTTAACACCTGGAATTCGCTCTTTGCAGGTTCATATTAATCCTGCAAAAATGACAGTACAAGAAGCATGTCAGCATATTTTACAAATTGACAGCGCACTTCCTCCGCTCGAGGATATCCGAGTGCCATCTCGAATTGTCCGTCTCCCTCTTTCCTGGGATGATCCGGCAACAAAGCTTGCGATTGAGCGTTATCAGCAAAACGTTCGCCCTGATGCGCCTTGGTGCCCCAGCAACCTGGAGTTTATCCAACGCATCAACGGTCTTAGCAGTATAGAAGATGTACGACGCATCGTATTTGAGGCTAATTATCTCGTTCTTGGACTTGGCGATGTGTATTTAGGGGCACCTGTTGCAACGCCAATCGATCCGCGCCATCGCCTTGTAACAACGAAGTATAATCCTGCGCGAACATGGACTCCTGAAAATGCTGTAGGAATCGGCGGTGCTTACATGTGCGTATACGGAATGGAAGGTCCGGGCGGCTATCAATTTGTCGGTCGCACTATTCAAATGTGGAATCGTCTTCGCTCTACGGAAAGTTTCCAAACCGGCAAACCATGGCTGCTGCGCTTCTTTGACCAAATTCAATTTTATCCAGTTGAAGCTGATGAGTTGCTTCAATTACGTGAAGATTTCTTGCGCGGCAGATTTGAAGCTGATATTACAGAAACAACCTTTGACCTCGGAGAATATCTAAGATTCTTAGATGAGATTAAGGATAGCGCAGAAGAATTCCGTACCCAGCAGCAGCACGCATTTAAAGCAGAACGAGAAAGCTGGAAAGCTCTCGGTCTGGCAGAATATATCTCAGAGCAAGAATCTGCTGGCGCTGCCGAGGAGGAAGAAATTCCCGAAGGCGCAATTGCAGTGCGGTGCGCATTGCCCGGAAGTGTTTGGAAGGTTCTTGTTTCACCTGGTCAACACGTGCAAAAGGGTGACACACTTATAATAGAAGAAAGTATGAAAATGGAGTTTCCCCAATACGCTCCTTGTGACGGATATGTGGCATCTATTTATGTAAAACCAGGGGATGAAGTGCATGCAGGACAACTGACAGTAAGCATTGTGGAGGAAACAAAAGAGGAGGTATTACTAAAATGAGCATCGTACAATACCCGGAGACATTATCCATCGAATGGCTTCACGACATGTATGCAAAAAAGGCAATTACACCAAAGGATGTCATTGACGAAATTATTAAACGCGCCAACAGAGACAGTGAAATGAATATTTGGATCACGCCGCCTTCGGCAGAAGTTCTTCAGCCCTATATAGAGCGACTGGAATCACTTAGTACAGACCTGCCGCTATGGGGCATCCCTTTCGCTGTCAAGGACAACATCGATGTAGCAGGCATGCCTACAACAGCAGCTTGCCCAGAGTATACGTATATACCATTACAGCACGCAACAGTCGTAGAACGCTTTGTCGCAGCCGGTGCCATCCCTGTCGGCAAAACAAATTTAGACCAATTCGCTACCGGTCTTGTCGGAACAAGAAGTCCATATGGCGAAACACATAACGCACTATGGCCAGAACTTATTAGCGGCGGCTCCAGTGGCGGTTCTGCCGTTGCTGTGGCGCGCGGCCAGGCAGCCTTCTCACTCGGTACGGATACAGCTGGCTCAGGACGTGTGCCTGCCGCTTTAAACCGACTCGTCGGATACAAACCAAGCCTTGGCGCTTGGTCAACAAAAGGGGTTGTTCCCGCTTGCGCAAGTCTTGATTGCATAACCGTATTTGCTCATAGTACAACTGATGCGATGATCGTAGACAGCATCGCACGCGGCATAGATGATGAAAATCCTTGGTCCCGAAATATTCCGATGCCTTCTACGGCACTTCCAGAAAAAATATATTTGCCAAAACAGCCGCTTTCCTTTTTCGGACCGTTCGCTGCAGAGTACGAACGTGCTTGGGAAAGAACTGTCGAGCAGCTCAAGCAATTGAATATCCCCATCGAGTATCTGGATTACGAATTCTTTGCTGAAGCAGCTGCGATTTTATATGATGGTCCACTTGTGGCAGAGCGTTGGGCAGACTTAAGTGAATTTATAGAGTCCCATCCAGGAGTTACATTCCCTGTAACAGAACAGGTGCTTCGCTCTGGCGCTGCGGATAAGCACACAGCCGCATCCTTGTTTCACGCAATGCACAAGCTACAGACCTTTAAGCTTGCGGCAAGAAAGCAGCTCGGCAACGCTGTGCTTGTTACACCTACCGCTGGTGGGACATGGACGCGTGATGAGGTACGATCAAACCCGATTAGCGCAAACAGCGACATGGGGAGATTTACAAACCACTGTAATCTTCTTGATCTATGCGCTATCGCAGTACCTGCCGATGATGCGGCACCACAGCTGCCATTCGGCATTACCTTCTTCTCTCTTTGGGATCAAGAAGGACTCATTTACGGCGCTGCTAACATGTTTACAAACAACGCCAAGCTACTGAAACAAGAAACAACCTTAGTAGCGGTGTGCGGTCTGCACATGCGGGGCTTTCCTCTTGAAAAGCAGATGAAGGAATGCGGCGCGACCTTTATTCGAGAAGCAGCTACAGCAGCAAAATATAAGTTTGTAAAACTGCCGACATCCCCTGCAAAGCCAGGGCTCATCAAGACAGAAAATGGAGGTGCTTCCATCGAACTGGAGCTGTGGGAAATGCCTCTTTCCTCCTTCGGCGTGTTCGCAGCATCTATCCCTGCACCGCTCGGGATTGGTAAGGTCGAACTGCAAGACGGCTCAGAGGTTCCGGGATTTATTTGTGAAGCGTATGCAGCGGCAGATGCAGAAAATATTACAGCGCTCGGCAGCTGGCGCAATGCAATAGCTGAGCCTGTCGAGGCAAGACGTTAAGTACCCTATAAAACTATAATTCCTACCCCTATTTGTGAAGAAACATTTTTACTCTGATACCAAAAGGCTTTCCTTTTCATCAACGGGAAAGCCTTTTTTCAAATGGGAATCGGCTATTTCTAGCAAAGTTTTTCGCTTTTTTTAAGCTAATACTAGTATTTTATGGAATTTTCAATTAAAACAAGATATATTAGATACGTAAGCTGATAATGCACGCGAAAAACAGCACCAGAAGCAGGAGATATATGACTGAAAATACCGCTAAACGATATGTGATCCTTATTCCCCACTGTAAATGGAGGTGTAATACCGTTGGACTTGTCCGCTATACAAGCAAATAAAAACCTAGATTTTCAGCAGCTGTTTATCATTTTCGACCAGTTAGAGGATATGATGTTTCTTATCAGCGTTGACGATTTACCTACCTTCAGATTCACTCACATAAACCCCGCTTACGTAAGAAATACCGGTATACAACTCGCGCAGATAAAGAATAAGCAAACAGAAGATATCTTCCACCCAGATGACGCACATGCGATGAACGCAAACTATCAAAAAGCCATTATGAACAAACAAAAACTTAGCTACGAAGAACAACTAACCATCGGAAGAAGAAAAAGAACATACGAAACAACGCTCATCCCTATTTTTCAAGAGCACACAGGCAAATGCCTTTATATTGTTGGCATCTCACGAGATATTAGCCAAAGAAGAAAACATGAGGAAGCACTTCGGCTCATGCATAAGGAATTGACCGATATTATGCGAAATCAGCAAGGGCTCGTATTTAAAGTCCAAAAACATGGGCAAGATTTTTATTTCGCACTTTGTGACGGACAGCTTATCTACGAACTCGGTTACACACCTAACGACATGACCGGAACATACATTAAGGAGTTGTTCACTCCTGACCATACTGCATTCTTATATGAACAGTACAACCGCTGCTGGGAATCCCAAGAAAAAATTGTCTTTGAGGTACATTATTTAAACAAACTATTTTGGCTCACATCATTAAGCCCAATTGTCGAAAATGGAGAAACAGTGGCGTTAATTGGTTCATCTATTGACATTAAAGCGAAGAAGCAAGCGGAAGAGGCTTTGATGCAAACCGAAAAATTGGCATTGCTCGGCGAACTAGCAGCAGGAATTGGTCATGAAATACGTAATCCTCTCACCGTAATCAAAGGATTCATTTCCCTGATGCTCCAGGACACATCCTTTCTTACACCAAAGTTCATCAAGCTCATTGAATCGGAAATTGATCATATTAACCAAACAGCCGGCGAACTGATGATGCTTGCCAAACCGCAGCAGCAGCAGATTACCAGTGTGGATCTTCACGGTTTATTTGATGAGATCATACAGCTTCTCGATTCAGCAGCTTTCAAGAGGCGGGTAAACGTCCAAACGAATTACACAGGTAACTCGATACTTTCCTGCGGTGACAAACACCAGCTGAAAAAAGCCTTCTTCAATCTCTTGAAGAACGCCATAGAATCCATGGAGGAAAAGCGAGGCGGCTATGTATTTGTATCCTGCACGGAGTCAAACAATAACATCATTGTCACTGTTCGTGATCAAGGACAAGGCATTCCTGCTGAGCAGATTGATCACCTCGGGGAACCATTTTACACAACCAAAAAGAAAGGAAATGGCCTTGGACTGATGGTAACATATCGCGTCATTAAAAACCACGGAGGAAGCATTTCCTGCGAGAGTGTACCAGGCGAAGGCACGACCTTTACAATTACATTTTCCAACCCATAACACTGCTGCATTCCGCAGTAACATATATATTAAACACAATCCTTAATCTTTTCCCCTCACAAATTTTTATTTACTGTTTTGAAAGCGCATCCCATTTGTTCCTATACACCGAGAAACGGTGTATAGGATCTGAAACAACATTGACTGCGATTGAATCAGGAAGTCAACCTATTCTTTTTTCCCATACAAACAACATCCCATTGATGTTCTGCATTAGAGCACCAATGGGATATTTTATCGTATAAGCTTATTTTACTCCACGCCATGCGAATGCTCTTCCTGCACCCGTTTTAATTCAACTGTTACCTCCAGCTGCTGACAAGGCGTTCCGCGGTACATCCCCTTTACGGGTACAACATCGCTGTAATTGCGACCATGCCCAATTTTAATATAACGCCAGTTTGTTTTCTCATTGTTCGTAGGGTCCAAGCCAATCCAGCCAATCAATGGAACATAGGCTTCTACCCAGGCGTGCGAAAAATGCTGTACCTTCGTTTCTTCGCCTCCGACTTCCCCTAGATAATGGTAGCCGCTCACATACCTGCATGGAACGTTAAACAACCTGCATGTCGCAATCATCAAATGAGCGTAATCTTGGCACACACCTCTTTTTAGCTGTAATGTCTCTTCGACGGTCGTATGCACGTTCGTTACATTCGTTTCATAAGTAAACGTTGTATAAATGGCATGTGAAATGCGCTCTAAAAGCTCATATACACTCTCTAGCTTCTCACCATGAACAATGCCGCTTGCGAAGTCCTCCAGTTCCTTCGTGGTCTTCGTATACGCGGTCTCCATCAAATACTCAGCATACTGATTTTGAAAGGCTTCACTCTCTAAAATCTCACATTCGGCACTGTACGGCACACGGTTCGTTTGCTCTAGGCTCCCTTCACTCGTCTGCACAATAGAGCGTGATTCAATGACAAGCTCTTCATGCGGAAACGGAACAGAAAAATAGTGAACTGTATTTCCATAATAATCTGTATATGGAAACAATGAAACCGACGGCCGGATGGAAATAGAATGGTCACAGCACGTTTGACAGTCCTCCGTTTTTGGTGTTAGGCGCACCTCATTTACACTATCTATTACTGGTTCTTGATACACATACTTAGTAAAATGGGACACTTGTAGTCTCACGCTTCAACAAACTCCTCCTGAAAAAAAGTTTTTGAGATTGCATACCCTAGCTGGTCGCATAACAGCAGCATACTGCCAATCTCTTCTAAAATATCACGTTGAGAGAGTCCGTTATTGCAGCGAGCCAATGTTTCTCTTAGCTCTTCTGTCATAGCTTTTGATTCATTCAACAATGATTCAAAACGACAATCCTGCGATTGAATGGCACTTAGCGATGCTCCAAGAAACGTTACGGCAAACATAACAGAGCGCGGAAATCCTGCGTTCAGCATCATAAACTGTGTAACCTTGGAACACACTACTTCATCTGCATAAAACTTTCGAAATGCCTCGTACCCGCTCACAGATTTCAATAAAATAATCATGCGGTTATAAATGTCGCTGGATGTAAGAGAAGAACCTTCACGATTTAGAGTGGTATATACAGACTGCAGCACTCGCAGTGTATTTTCTGCTCTTTCTAAATGCTTTCCGGCCTGAATGAAATGCCACTCACGCTCCCGGGCCATTGTAGAATCTGCGACTCCATTAAACAAAGCCACCCATTCCCTTACCCGCTGATAAAATGAATGCGGCGAGCGCAGCATAACCTTCTCCATATCTTGCTCACCCATCCAAAGGTAAAACGCATTAGCAATTTCCCATAGTTCCCCGGGAAGCAACTGACGGAGTGAGCGAATGTTCTGGCGCGCTTGACGGATACAAGAAAAAATAGAATTATTATGCGATCTATCAAACATTAAAAAATGAAGGACAGACGTCTCTTTAACCGTATGGTACTGCTGCTTAAATAACGAAACATCCCCTATCGCCGCCACTAATCTTTCCCACATATACTCCGGCTCGTCTCGATCATTTCCCTTTAACTCGTGACGCATATGATAATTCACGTCCATTAATCTCGTATGATTTTCAATCCGCTCCAGATAGCGGCCGATCCAAAATAAAGACTCCGCAGTACGGTTCATCATTATCATCCACCTCATTTTCTCCCTATTTTTAAACTTACGATAATACCCATGTATCCTTCGTGCCTCCGCCTTGTGACGAATTCACAACTAGAGAGCCTTCCCTTAACGCTACCCTTGTAAGCCCGCCGGGAACGACATGCGTTTCACTTCCCATAAATACAAATGCGCGTAAATCTACATGCCGCTGGGCAGCTTGTCCGCCAACAATCGATGGCACGCACGACAATTGAATAGTCGGCTGTGCAATATACTGATGCGGTGCTTGCACAATCTTCTCAGCGAATAATTGCAGCTCCTGCTCCGTAGCCGAAGGTCCTATGAGCATTCCATACCCTCCTGAAAGTGCTCGTTCCTTGACCACCATCTCGGATAAATGAGCGAGAACATACTCCCTTTCCTCCGTTTTCGCCAAATCGTACGTTGGGACATTTTTTAAGATAGGTTCTTCCCTCAAATAATAGCGAATCATATCAGGCACATACATATAAATGGCCTTATCATCCGCCACCCCAGTCCCTGGCGCATTCGCAATTGCAACATTCCCTGCCCGGTACGCGTTGAGGAGTCCCGCTACGCCGAGTACGGAATCTGGACGAAACGCGAGCGGATCCAGAAATTCATCATCAATTCTCCGATAAATGACGTCCACTTGACGAAGTCCTTCAATGCTTTTCATGTACACCTTCTGATCGACAACAACTAAATCCCGGCCTTCAACGAGTTCAATCCCCATTTCCTGGGCAAGAAATGTATGGTCATAGTAGGCAGAATTATGTACACCCGGTGTTAGCAGCACAACTAAAGGATTTGACTTGTTACCCGGGGCAAGGCTTCGTAAACTTGTTAATAGATTATTCAATTCTTCATCAAGATCACGCGCTTGATATTCAAAAAACAGCTCTGGAAGCAAGTGCATCATCAAAGAACGATTTTTATATACATAGGACAATCCTGAAGGGCTTCTTAAATTATCTTCTAATACGTAAAATGCTCCATTTTCATCACGAATCAAATCGATTCCGGATATCGGAATATAAACATTATTCGGTACATCAATCCCAACCATTTCCGGACGAAAATATGTATTTGTTACAACCATCTTTCTTGGCACAATTCCGTCCTTTAATATATTTTGCTCATGATAGATATCATGGATAAACATATTTAAAGCGCGAACACGCTGCTTCATTCCCCTCTCTACCACTTCCCATTCCTCGGCGGAAAGAATTCTTGGAATCATGTCAAAAGGAATGGTCCTTTCTAAGGAGGCTTCTTCCTCATTACTGCTGTACAGCGTGAACGTAATCCCCTGCTTCACCATCTCAGTATGCATACGGGCGTTGCGCTTTTTGATCTCGTCTGTTCCCATCTTCAGAAACTTCTGATGCAACATATGATATGGAGTCCTTACACCTCCCTGCCGGTCAAACATTTCATCATAAAATAAAGATGTCCCATACTTATAAAATAATGGTTTATCTTGTTTTTTCATTAACATCGGCATAAGAATCTTCCTCCGCAACTTCTTCATATTTCCCCCTAGATACATGTAAGCATTCATAACAGGAATTTATTAACACAAACAACTATACACCAAAGCGAATTTAGCATACTGTCGAATTCAGGATGAAATTTGTGACAAAATTGTGACGAAAATTCTACATTTATTTTTGATTGCCTAGAGCAAATGTCACTTTAAGTAACAATATAATGTAAAAAAATATGACAAAAGACCAAAAAATATCTTATAATCTTATATAATGTACATATACATACATGCTAACTGCAGCATAACGGGTAAATTAGCGAAAGGCAGGTGTTAAATCGAGTGAAATTGACAATTGGAAAAAAGATTTTGATAGGTTATCTCTCTATAGCCTTGTTACTTGGGGGAACGAGTGGCATTTCCTATTATTATATCAAACAGGTAAATAACTCTTATTCCGATTTAATTGATAGAAGAGTGACCATTTTAGCAAATACGAAGCAAATACAAACGTTAGCACTTAAGCAAACAAACTCACTCCGCGGATATTTGCTGACGCAGGATACAAATTTTCTGGTTGAATTGCAAACAGCAAACGAAAGCCTGCAGGAGCTCATCAGCAGTACGAAAGGGCTTTTGACAGAGCAAACAAATAAGGAAGCGCTGCAAGAATTAACCGTCTTAAATAAAGAGTTTGAAAGAATGTATGAGGAATTATTGAAGCGGTACGAGAGCAATCATAATCAGGAGGAAGCGCTGCAGTACTTTAAGGAAGAAGTATTTCCGATCGGCAAGCAGCTTGATCCATTGGCGAACACCATCACTGAACGGCAGCAGGAGTTGTTAAGTGAAGGCAAGAAAGCAAACACAGAGCTGGTAGAGCAAGTCATTCTAACGAACACACTTCTAAATGTGCTAATTTTTATCTTAACGATTGGAATTGGATTATTTATTTCGAGAAATATTACCGGAAACCTTCGCAGAATTACAAAAGTAATCTCCAGCTTTGCCTCCTACTCGGCGTCTAATGTGAATCTCCCTCGCATCCATGTTCGTTCCAAGGACGAAACAAGTGAGATTGCTGAAGCATTTAACGAATTAACCCATGCGCTTGAGGAGAATCGCAAACAGGAAATGGCGTTTAAACAAGCCTTGCAAGAGCAGAATTGGCTGGAAACAAGCGCAGCGGAAATCGCTACGATGTACCAAGGTGTTCATGACCTAAGAACATTAACAGGCATGTTCCTGACAAAAATTGTACCGATGATTGATGCAAGCTACGGCGCTTTTTATATTAAACAAGGAACAGGCTCGCAGCAGCGTTTTTATAAATTTGCTGCCTATGCCTATGACAGCAACGAAATTGGCCGGGAGAGCTTTGCGTTCGGGGAAGGCCTAGTTGGGCAGGCAGCTCTTGAGAACCGAAGCATCACGCTTACAAATCCGCCTGACTCTTATATACAAATCCAATCTGCTATCGGCGCAGCTGCACCTTCTTATATTATGATTATCCCAGTCGAATTTGAAGGACAAGTAACAGCCGTGATTGAACTTGCTTCCTTCCAACCGCTCACCCCAATTCAACAAGCGCTTTTGAAGCAGGTGGTAAATCATGCGGGCATCACGATTCATAGTGTTATGGGACGCATGAAGGTGGAAGAGCTGTTAAAGGAATCACAGGCCTTAACAGCGGAGCTGCAAAGTCAATCTGAAGAGCTGCAAATGCAGCAGGAGGAACTCAGAAGCATAAACGAGGAGCTCAGCGAACAATATCGGGAGTCGGAAGAAAAGACTAGAATTTTAACGAATACACAGCTGGAGCTAGAGGAAAAGGCTCATCAGCTTGCGCTTAGCTCTACCTATAAGTCAGAATTTTTAGCTAATATGTCTCATGAGCTGCGCACACCGCTTAATAGCTTGCTGATTCTGGCGCACCTTCTTGCGGAGAATACAGACGGCAATCTAACAGAAGCACAGTTGGAATTTATCCAGACGATTTACTCATCAGGAAATGAACTACTTCACTTAATTAACGATGTTCTCGATTTGGCAAAGGTAGAGTCCGGAAAGCTGGACATGACAAGGGACGAAGTAAGCTTGCAGCGTATATCCGCCTTTATCGAAAGGCAATTTGCTCCACTTGCAGCAGAAAAGGGACTTTCCTTCACTGTCCGCTTAGAAGCTGATCTTACAGATACAATCTATACAGATGAACACAGACTAAGGCAGGTTCTAAAAAACCTATTGTCAAACGCCTTTAAATTTACGGAAAAGGGCGGAGTAGCGCTTCATATCCACCGAGTACAAACAGCGATACTGCCTGACCAGCAGACTGCACTTGCCTTCTCCGTCAGCGATACAGGCATCGGCATTCAAAAAGAAGAGCAAGAGCTGATCTTCCAAGCATTTAAACAAGCCGATGGGACAACGAACAGAAAGTACGGCGGAACAGGCCTTGGATTATCCATCAGTCGGGATATCGCGCACTTGTTAGGTGGAGCCATTGAGCTGCAAAGCGAGAAAGGTATAGGAAGCACCTTTACGCTGTACTTGCCCATCTCCGAAGCCTCAGGCACAAAGAATGCTGAACTGGAAGCTGCTAGTGCAGTAGAAGTTGAGACATCACATCCGGGCACAGAAGATCCTCTCTTGCAGGAGAAAAAGGTGCTGATTATTGATGACGATATGCGTAACATTTTTGCACTGACGACAGCTCTTGAGCAACAAAAGATGCAGGTGCTGTTTGCTGAAAACGGAAAAGATGGGATTGAGCTGCTGCAAAAACATCCTGATACCGATATTGTTTTAATGGATATTATGCTCCCGGAAATGAACGGCTACGAAGCGATGCAGGCAATACGAAAAATGCCTAAATTTCAAAATATCCCTATTGTCGCACTAACCGCAAAGGCAATGAAGCAGGACAGAGAAAGATGTATTGCCGCCGGTGCGTCTGATTACATCAGCAAGCCTATACAATTAGAACAGCTTTTTTCTGTGATGAAAGTTTGGTTTTATTAATTAGGAGGGACAGACCATTCTAGACAGTAAACTATTTAACTCTTATATTCCAAGTGCTACAGGTGGGACAGATGACCTAGAAAGACTTGAAATTGAACTGCTTCTTGAGGCAATATATCGGCACTATGACTTTGACTTTCGTGATTATACATTCGCTTCTATTCAAAGAAGGATCAAGTATCGGATGCAAATAGAGCATTTGCCCAACGTATCAGCGTTACAAGCGCAAGTGCTCCACAATCCGAAAATGATGAAGAAGCTGCTTGATGATTTCTCTATTCATGTGACGGAAATGTTTCGTGATCCAGAATTCTTCCTCGCCTTTCGTCAAAAGGTCGTTCCCATATTAAGAAAGCTGCCTCATATCCGGATTTGGCATGCCGGTTGCTCTACTGGCGAAGAGGTATATTCGATGGCTATTTTGCTGTATGAGGAAGGGCTATATGAAAGGACAAAATTATATGCAACAGATATGAATGAATCGCTCATTAACATAGCTGAGCAAGCTATGTTTCCGTTACAAAAAATGCGGTTATATACGAGAAATTACTTACATGCCGGAGGGAGCAGAGCATTCTCCGAATATTACACCATTAAAGATGATTATGCTGCGTTTCATTCCTTTCTCACGAAAAATGTTACCTTTGCGCAGCATAATCTAACTGTCGATCAATCCTTTAATGAGTTTCATGTCATTATCTGCAGAAATGTTCTGATTTACTTTAATAGAACATTGGCCAATCGCGTTCACGACTTATTTTATGAAAGCTTAGCACCGTCCGGTTTTTTAGGCCTTGGCAGTAAAGAACAGCTGATGTCTACTAATAAACATATTTATTATGAGGAGATTGATACCTGTGGGAGAATCTATCAAAAAATTAAATGAAGTCCAGCAAAAGGTCAATATTTTAATGGTTGATGACCGCCCAGAGAATTTGTTTGCACTCCAATCCGTGCTTGCCTATTCCAACTATAATCTCGTTACCGCTACTTCTGGCGAAGAGGCATTGAAGCACGTACTACAGGAGGATTTCTCCGTTATTTTACTTGATGTACAAATGCCTGGAATGAACGGCTTTGAAACAGCTAAACTCATTAAGGCAAGAGAAAGATCGAAACAAATCCCAATTGTTTTCATCACTGCCATTAGCCAAGCCTTAGAGCATGTAAAAAACGGGTATAGCGTCGGTGCCATCGATTATATTTTTAAACCATTTCATCCTGAAACATTAAGGATGAAGGTGAAGGCACTTGTAGAAATGCAGCAGCAGCAGGAACAAATTAAATTGCAAAATGAGCTGCTTCGCATCATTGGGGAAACTACAACAGATACCATTGTCACATTCGACCATTTAGGCCACATTTTAACCGTAAATGAGGCCGTTACAAATATGTTTGGGTACACATCTGCCGAGTGTATCGGCCTGCATATCAATCGACTCGTTCCTACCCTTCACTTTCGTTCGTCGGGAGAAAACGAACGAATTGTCGAAACTGTCGCACTGCGAAAGGATAAGACAAAGTTCCCAAGCGACATTCAAATTGGGATGGCAGCTGTCAAGAAGCAGCAAATTTTCGTCTGCTCTATCCGGGACGTAACCGAGCGGAAGCTGTCGGATGAAGAACGTTTCCGCCGCATTTTTAACGCTACTCCTTGCTTAATTGAACTTCGGTCCCTTGAAGATAAACGCTATATGAACGTGAATGAAAGCTGGCTCAGCTACACAGGGCATACGTACGAGGACATTATGAAGCAAACACACGAGGAAATCCAATATATCATGGATTTAGATGGACTTGGAGAAACCTCTGTCGGAATTTTCGAATTAACAGCACCTGTCCGAAATGCACGGATTAGCTATTGGACAAAATCACAAGATATGCGCGAAGGGCTGCTCTCAACAGAGATTATGGAAATACGAGGAGAAGCATGCATCCTGAGCATTATTACCGATATTACCGATAGAGTTGCTGTCGAAAAGGAAATCGCAAAATTTGCTAGATTAAACCTAATGGGCGAAATGGCTGCCGGGATTATCCATGAAATCCGAAACCCGATGACAACGGTTCGCGGCTTCTTGCAAATGTCAAAAAACCACCCTTCAACCGAGTACATCGACATTATGATTGAAGAACTGGATCGAACTCACAATATTATTACAGAGTTTCTTTCCGTAACAAAAACAGCTGCGACATTGCGTGTACCAAAGCAGTTAAATGATATCGTCCAAACGTTGTTTCCTCTTATTCAGGCAAAGGCGATGGTATCCGATAAATACGCCTGCATGGAGCTTGGAGACTGCCCGCCTTTATCCTTGGATGAAAAGGAGATTCGCCAGCTGATTTTGAATCTAGCCTTAAACGGGCTAGAAGCGATGTCAAGCAAAGGTGTTTTAACCATTAAAACATATACAAATGGCCCTGAAGTTATTTTGGAGGTACAAGATGAAGGCTGCGGGATTAAAGAAGAGCTGCTTGAGAAAATCGGGACTCCTTTTTTCAGCACAAAGGTAAATGGAACCGGTCTTGGTTTATCGGTCTGTCACGGAGTTGCCGCTCGCCACAATGCTGTTATGAAGGTTAAAACAAGCGAGCAGGGAACGAGATTTCTGATACATTTCAATACAGACAACTCGCCGATTGACGAGCCCTGCTCTTGGGCAAAGACAGAGGCGTAGCCCTACTTATACTATATTCCTAAAATTTCCGACTACGTCGAATTCACTTCTAGCTAGAAATTTATGCTTTCTTACAGTGTACAGAAAACTCGCCGATTAACGGGCCCTGCTCTTAGGTGAAGACAGAGCGTAGCCCTGCTTACACTGTATTTCTAAAATTTCTCACTACGTCGAATGGTCTTCGGGCTAGAAATGTATGCAGAGAAGCAACAGGATTCGGGATTGCCTTCCTCCTGTCGCTTCTCTTCCTTTTGTTATCCTTCTTCTATGTCGCCCGCTTTTTTGCTGGCTCTTGGTAGAGAGCGGGCGACGCAATCCATCTGCTAGCAAGAACAGCGCCTACTAAGCTTAACACTCCGGTAAACAAAAAGCCCCCTGTTAGCCCAAATACATCTCCAATTCCTCCTGCTAGTAACGGACCTCCAAACATACCGAGCGAAAAGATTGCCTGAAAAAAACCCATCGCTGTCGCACGCTGCTCAGGTGAAACATTTCGAATCGCAAGAGCAAGCAGGACAGGAAAAATAAGCCCTTGTCCAAATCCGTTGCATGCCTGTGAGAAAAGAAGCATCCCAAAGGAAGTTGTGAATGGAATGGATATTGTACAAACAGCCGATAATACAAACCCAAGCATTACGGTTTGCTTCTCGCCTATTTTTCTCACGACAATGGATCCGCTTATATAACCGGCAATTGCATTAGGGAGGGTTGTTAGGAGTGCTAACATTCCTAGTTCGCCTTTAGATGCCCCTAAGCTCGCCGCATGCAGCGGTGTAAATCCAAACATCGTTGTAAATACGATCGACTGCGCAAGTACAGCGATTAATGAGATCGACAGAAGGGACCATTGTTTTCCCACTCGAAACAAATCACCAACGGCAACCGGCTGACGCTGCTCGCTCATCTTCTCCTCTTGAATGAAAAAGGCTGCAAACAAACCAATGCCGCCAACAGCTGCACCGAGAAAAAATGGTGCATGCCATCCGTAATGCTCTGCAAAATACCCCCCAGAAGCTGTTGCCAGCATTTGCCCGATGCTGTTAAAAAAACTAATTAACCCCATCGCTTTTGCGGCTTCCTCTCTTGGAAAATAGCTAGAAAACAACACGGTAAATAACACCCAGCTCGAAGCCGCGACTCCTGCTAATGCCCGAAAAATCAGGGCAGACAATGCCGTACTATCAAACGTAAAGCCTAAGCTGCTGAATGCCGCGCATGCCATACCAAGCAAAATAAACACCTTTCGTTTTCCAATCCGATCCGACCAAATTCCAAGCGGGACACGAAGAAGCATTTGTGTAAGTCCGTAGCTTCCCAGCACAAGACCGACAAAAAATAAAGAACCGCCTGTATGCTCAACATACGGTGCAAGAACCGGAACATACGTATACATTGAAAACCAAAACGCTACTGTTGACACATAAAAAATAACTCTGTTTCTTTTCAATTCCATTCCGTTTTCCCCTTTAACTAAACCGCTTTCAATTCATTGTTCTATTCTATCTTTCTATCTATTATTTTTCAATTGGCGCGTCCTATCGTTTCCCCCAAAAAATATCATCATACGGCAGCTTTTATATAAAACGCCTATCACCTCACTGACAAAGGTAATAGGCGTTACACTACACGTTCATATCTATCTAATTATCCAATACTCACTCGCTCCTGCGGATAATGGATATTCTCCTTAACCACTTTTCCGCGAATTAAAAACAGGAGCGAGAAAATACCAATACGTCCGATAAACATCAGCGCAATCAAAAGCAATTTCCCTAGCGTACTTAACTCTGATGTGATACCAAGAGACAGGCCGGTTGTCCCAAAGGCAGAGCACACTTCAAACACAATAGCCGTCAAACTCAGTGAGGGCTCCGTGCTAGCTAAGATGATAAACGATACAGCACACAAAAACACCGCTACTGTCAAAACAATGAACGAACGATGCACATCAACAGGGTGAATTTCCTTCCGAAAGACCTTCACTGTAGAGCGTCCTTTTGCGTAAGCCAAAATACTCAGCGCCACAATCGCAAATGTTGTCGTACGAATACCGCTTCCCACACTGCTGGGAGATGCTCCGATAAACATAAGTGCAGCCAGTACAAGCTGAGTTGGTGTAGAAAAATCGTTTAAATCCATTGTAACAAGACCTCCACTTCGCGTGGACACTCCTTGAAACAATGCATAAAATAATGCTTCATGCCATGTCTTATCAGCAAAAAAATGATGACGGTCAAAAAAGTAAATAAAAAATGTGCCAATGACAAGCAGCAAAAAGAAGGTGCTTGTCGTCAGCTTCGTAAATAACGAAAAGCGATACGGGCTCTTTCCCTTGCCCTTATATGTAATATATTCTTTAAGCTCAACCAGCACAGGAAAACCAATCGCACCTAGAATCACCAAGATCATATGAACCGCTTGTACAAAATAATCATGAGCATACGGAATCATTGATTGACCGGTAATATCAAATCCTGCATTGGTCGCGGCATTTACAGCAGCAAACAATCCATGCAAATAAGCCTCTTGCCACGTTCGGTAATACTGCAAAAAATATGTGCCTAACACAACCGACCCAATAAGCTCTATCGTAATAATAATACTTAAAATTTCTCGCATAAGCTGGACTAAACCGGAAAAGGTGGAACGATTTTGGTCAATCATAATAAGTTGCCGTTCCTTAAATCCAATTTTCTTCCCCATAATAAGCCAAACGAACGTCCCGAGCGTCATAATGCCAATGCCGCCAAACTGGACAATAAAAATTAAAATAAAATAACCGGTTGTACTAAATGTTTCGGCGGTAGAAACAACTGTAAGACCTGTTACACTCACAGCACTTGCCGCCGTAAATAACGCATCTACAATAGAAAGCTCAGCGCCTGGATTCCGTGCCGCCGGAAGCAGTAAAAGAACGGTAGAAACCATTACAGCTAAGAAATAAAACAGCACAATCAATTGTACCGAGGATAGCTTTTCACTCATAGTTCTTACTTTAAACGCCATCTGCAAAATCCCTCATTATTCACAAAATCAATACGTTTCATTATAACAAAGGATGGGATAAAAAAAAAAGAATGGAATTTGCTTCGCTCTTTTCACTGTCGCCGCTGTGGAAACTGTCCACTCCTTTTCAACGGCAAAAACAAATGCAACATACCAAACTATGTTCGCTTCGGTTACCTCTGGAATTGGCAGTATTATCGGAAACTCAACAGAAGGACTCATTATTGACTATTTCAATACGGCGTTTCTCTACTTTATTTTATTTCTATTTTGCAGTGTCTCTGCCGTTTGTTATGGGGCATTTCATATCTCATCTCGAAAATACAGCCATCCTGTTGAGCAAAGCGTATAGGTAACATAACACACTCAGCATAAAATGAAAAAGAACCGCCATTTTCTTTCTAAGAAAGGATGGCGGTTCTTCTTCATTGTCTTCTAATCAAAAAGCCTTCTTTTGATTTTGCTCTTCCTTCAATATCTCCACTGCTTCCCGGAATCGCTGAGAATGTACAATTTCTCTTTCCCTTAAAAAGCGTAAGGAATCATTTAAATCAGGGTCATCCGACATATTAATAATCCACTGATATGTCGCACGGGCCTTCTCTTCTGCGGCAATGTCTTCATATAAATCAGCAATCGGATCTCCTTTCGCCTGTATAAAGGTCGCGGTAAACGGAACGCCTGCCGCATTATGATAGAAGAGAGCACTATCATGGTTCGCATAATGCTCATCTAAGCCCGCATCACGCATTTGCTGCGGCGTTGCATCCTTAGTAAGCTTATAAATCATCGTCGCAATCATTTCTAAATGAGCGAACTCCTCTGTCCCAATATCTGTTAATAATCCAATTACTTTATCAGGAATCGTATATCGTTGATTCAAATAACGCAATGCCGCCGCGAGCTCACCGTCCGCTCCCCCATACTGTTCCACCAAAAATTTGGCAAGCCTTGGATTACACGTACTAACCTTTACAGGATACTGCAGCTTTTTTTCGTAAATCCACATATAATCCCTTCCTTTCTATACCTGCCAAGGCCAAGGTGAGTTGTTCCAGCTCCATTTCTCATCCGCATAGCTGTTTCCATATTGCTGCAAAGGACCAAATTTTGACTCAAAGGTCACCTTTGCTTGCTGCCTGTACTGTGCATACTGATTAAATTGATTAATAACAGCCAGATCCCAAGGATGGGTGTCTAAGTATAAGGTAAGCTCAACCAATACAAAGTCAGCTGCCTGCAAATCCTCAAGAAGCTCATAATATTCCTGCGGTAAAGGTTGCTGCATGCACATTACCCCCTACTTTTTATATGGATTTTCATAATAGTCATATAAAATAGGCCATAATGTCCCCTTTTTCAAAGCTTCCTTCGGGGGAAATTGCTCTAAATTAGGGGGCTGAAATCCTAAATATAAATGGGGAGGTGTAGAATAATATTTTTGTCCAATGGGCGGACATGGGTCAAATGCACTATGAAACGGAGTATAGGATTTCATCCGAGTAAAGGTTTGATCTGGTTGGTTCATCATAAACCCCTCCTTATTCACCAACAGGAAATTTCACCTTTCTTTTCATCTCTTTGTAAATGTATTCTCCAAAGCTTCATATCATGAATATAAAAATTCTGAAAGGTACATATGCAAAAAATGGACATGATCCTCTTGTTGCGAGAAAAATCCTCCGCAAGCAAAATAGGCCATGTCCGCTTTTTTGTTTAGTTATTTTGAGAATATCCTTACTATCTTCTTCTAATACGACCCGTGCCCCTACTTGTCCGTGGCGGAGAATAACTCTTTGGAGGCAAAATGGTAGAAGATCTTGGTCTCACAGTCGAGCCATTACTACCGCCTGATGTGTTCGGCGGCTTTGTAATTGTTCCTTTGTTGGGGTCTGCAGGAGGTGTAACATTTTTATTTTTTGCTGAAGTGTCTGCAGAGCTGCTGCGCTTTGTAATCGTTCCGACCCCTTCCTTCGTTAAAGGAGGAACGCTTTTTTGCTCAGCTGCGGTCGGCGGACGGTAATCTATAACCGGCTTATACGTGTCACGGCTCGTATAACCACGATAATTTCCGCCATATGACTTCCCAAAATCAAATAAATCATTCAATATGCTTGCCAAAAAATATCCCTGCAAAAAGGATAAGCTATAGTTTTGCTGCACAAACTCCTTGTTGCTGACCTCAATTAACGTGTCAGATGGTTTATCCTTATCCTGCTGAATACTATACAATTCATCAGAATACACAAGAAACATTTGCTGATTATCTTCTTTTGAGCTCTGAGTTGGCTTGTGCTGCTCCGTAAATTTCCTTGCTACCTGTGGAACGGTTTCATTTGCAGCCCGATATACGTAGGAGCGTTGATTTCCGTTTTGTGAAACGGATTCTAATGGGTAGCCTGCAAGTGAACTTGTTCCACCACTTGTACTCCTCTGGCTCATGCAGCCTGTCAGAGCAGATACGGAAAATACAACGGCTAAAATGAGCGCAAACAGCCGCTGAATCATATAGTGGTGCCCCCTTATGTTGCCCGTATAACTTGCACGTCTGCCGGTAAAATGGCTTCACCTTCATACATCATCATGCGTCCGTCCTGCCATTCAATGCGAAGCAGTTTTCGGTTATCCGATTGAAATTCCCATATGTGCTGTTCTCCAGCTGCAGAAAAAGGTGTATGTCCTATAACAGAAACATAACAAGCATATTGATCCTCCAAATGATACATCACATCATCCATTTCAATCGTTGACGGTATTTCATGGATGGAATCTAAACGTCCGTCAATGGGGCTATATAGTTTATAATATAGCTTTTCACGCTGTTCAATCTTTAAGTATCGGATAATATTTCCATCCTGTAATGTTAGAAACGTTTCACTCTGCTTCACAGATGTTGTACGTCCTATCACTTCATAGGTGACTAACGAAACCTCGGCAATATCGCCAGGACCAAGCGTTAAAATGCTTTTTTCCGTCTTAGGCGGCTCCGGGTTTTTCATTATGTTTTTAATACGCTTAAATACGCTCACGAGTTCACCCCTCCCCTGTCTTCAATATACGTCAGATAGAAAAGAGCCGACACCATTAGGTTGTGTGCCGGCAGCTCTTTTCTTACTTCTCATACTGCTTCATAATACGTGCCAATTCGTCTTCAACTTCTTTGTCCCGTCCTAAATGCATAAATTCCTCATCCAGCGACTTTTCTTTCTTATACACTTCCCCGCTCGCCTCCGCTTCCGCTTCAAGCTGAAGCGCCTTCTCCTCCATCCGCTTTAATCCCGATAAGGCAGTGTTAGAATCAAATCCGGACATAGCCTTATGAATGTTCTTTTGTGCCTTGGCTGCATTCACGCGCGCTACCAATGTTTCACGCTTGTTTTTCAGCTCGGTTACCTGCTTGCGCATCTCCTCGAGCTTCGCTCGTAAGTTATCGGCAGCAGCTTTGTTTTGCTCGTAACTTGCTTTGTATTCCTTCCCCTTTTGCTCGGCATTTTTCTTTTCTTCTAGAGCGCGGCGTGCCAAATCCAGATTACCGGCCTGCACAGCCGTATGTGCCTGTTCCTCACGCCTTTTTACTAAAGCCTCCTGCTCTTCATATAACACTTTAAATTTTTTCTCAAGCGCGATTTGCGCTGCTACACTCTTCTCTGCATCCTCTAAATCCTGCTGCATATCGCGTAAATATTGATCTGTCATCTTGATAGGGTCTTCTGCCTTTTCAATCAAAGCATATACATTAGACATGGTTAAATCACGCAAACGCTTAAAAACCGACATTTTGAAATTCCTCCTGTAGACTTTTGCATACAAACCTATTGTTAGCTTGCGTTACTTTACAAAGATTAAAACAAGACATGATTCCTGCAACATCGAAAAAGTGTCATGCAGCAGCTTACATAGGACACATAATATATAAAATCCCTCCTAGGCTGTATTCCATGAACATTTTCTCTAGGCTATTCTTTATATTCACAATCCAAAGGGCTTCAACTATTCAATATAACCCCCCTAAGATCAAGGAGGTATTTTTCATATTCATTTCTCCATACCTATTGTCCCCAAGTTAAAGAAAACTCGTCGATTGGTGAGCCCTGCCCTTGGGCGAAGACAGAAGCGTAGCCCTACTTATACTTTATTCCTAAAGTTTCTCGCTACGTCGAATTGTCTCCTAGCTAGAAATTTATACTTTCTTAAAGTGTAAACAATCCTCTTTTGTTTTTTCCCCACAACAGGAGCATATCATTTATAATAGACCTAAGAAATATATGGGAATTTTGTGTTATCCAGAAAACTCATCGATTGGCGAGACGCTAGGCGAAGACAGAGACGCAGCCGCACTTACACTCTGTTCCTAAAATTTCTGGCTACGTCAAATTCGCTTCTAGCTGGGAATTGATCCTTAAAGTACGGCGCGTTGCAGCAGCTGTGCGAAATATGGAATGCATGACGGCCAGTTTGCATAAGGAATAGAAATGCTTCTGAAGGGGGATACATCATTGTTTTTCTTGCTTACCACACTGAATTTGATTTTATATATTTGCTCGGGGCTTCTCTTTTTCTCGGAAAATCGGGATTCTTGGCAGCTTACGTTAGCAATCGTATGTCTCGTGCTTGCTATTATGCTTTCTTTGTTCATTGGTATCTACTATTACAAAAGAATAGAGCGGAATTGCACAAATTGTACGCCTGATTGTGCGTCTCTTGATTTTGTGGACTGTGATAGTGACGGTTTAGAGTGCTGCGGGGTGGATTGCAATTGATATCCTTGCTTAAAATTGTTCCGTGTCATCGGAAGCGAGAGCGCTGTCTGCACATAAACGGCAAGGCGCTGCCGCTTTGCGCAAGATGCACTGGCATCTTAGCCGGGTACTTGTTCATACCGCTTTTACTGCTCTCTAGCTGGCATATTCCGTTTTGGATCGGCTTGCTAAGCCAACTCCCCCTTCTAATAGACGGCTATACACAGCTATGGAAATGGCGAACAAGCAACAACATACTGCGGCTCACAACGGGGTTATTAAGCGGCTTTGGCTTGTCCGTTCTGATTGTAGCTTCTTCATTTGCTATCACCGCTCTTTTATCGAGAATATAGCAACTCTATTCAGGGGCAGCCAGCAAAGATGGGGCTGCCTCTTCGTTTACTTGGAATCAGCTTGCTGTTGCTTACCCCTAGATACACAAAATATTTGATGGCAGGCAGGGCTATCGAAATGGAGGATAAACATTACTGCCGAAAAATAAATACTAAAAAATAATCAATATACCGAATGAAAATGATAGTTATTATCAATACTATATATTGTAAAGGGTAACCAGCTAGTGGTTACCCGCAAAGCATTACAATTCCGGTACAAATGTTTGACAATCAGTTTCCTTGCTATCAGACGCTTGTTTGCCTTTATGGCTCACTACATAGATAGCCTCCGCATTGCATTTGTTTCCAGTAGCCCAATATTTACAGTTGTTCACTTCACAAAGAACATCTCTAGCCATCGTATTACACCTCCCTTATTACTATCATTCACAAATTAGGGATGTGTAATACTTTCTTATGTCAAAAAAGTACTGGCTATATAACAGAGAACAACTTCCCTCTTCTTTCATCATGTTGTTTCTGATGTGCAGCTTTTGAGAATATTTCCCTTATCACGCGCTACGCTCTACCTGTTCTCGCTCGATGAAAATGGCCCGTTAATTCGCGTGTTGTCAACGATTTGACCAGCTCCACACAGGAAAGAAGAGATGGCAGATCAATCCCTGTTTCAATTCCCATCTCATGCAGCATGAAGACCACGTCCTCTGTCGCAACATTCCCTGCCGCTCCCGGCGCAAACGGACAACCTCCTAATCCTCCGATAGAAGCATCAAAACGAACAACACCAGCCTGCAGGGCAGCTAGTATATTTGCTTGTGCTAAGCCGTACGTATCATGAAAATGTGCGGTAATCATCGCATTTGGCCGCAAGGAAAAGACCCGCTGAAACAGATCGAATACTTGCTGTGGATTCGCCCGGCCGATCGTATCACAAATCACGATCTCATCTACCCCGAGGGCATCAATTCTTTTAAGCATCTCCAGCACAAGAGCAGCATCCACCTTTCCTTCATATGGACACCAGAACGAAGTAGAGATGTTATGACGAATAAACATTCCATTTTTCTTTGCTTTCTTAATTACCGCTTCAAGTCGCTTAATCGATTCTTCTCTCGTCATTTTTATATTTTTCAGATTAAAGCTATCACTCACCCCTATTACGAAAGAAAGATCTCGCACCCCGCTTGCCACTGCCCGTTCATAGCCAGTTTCATTCGGGATAAGTACCATATACTGAATTTGCGGAAAACGTTCAATTCCCTCAAGCAATTCCTTTGCATCTTTCATTTGCGGAACATATACCGGATGGACAAAGGAGGTCGCCTCCATTCTCCGTATTCCTGTTCCATTTAAGGAGTGAATGAAAGCAATTTTCTGTTCTGTAGGAATAAAGCCCGCCTCATTTTGCAGCCCATCCCTCGGACCCACCTCAATAATTTCTACCTGCTTTGGAAGATTCATATCACTCACCTCATCTCCCTTAAGAAATCATCCATCTCCAATAAGAATGTATGCTCCTATTTATGGATGAATCAATATACAGATAGATATGCTGATAAGGCGGCTATATTCATGGCAAAATAAAGAAAACTCGCCGATTGGCGAGTTTTCTTGACAATTCATACTGCGCATTGCCGTTTCTAGATAACGCTTACTAACAGCAGTGCCCTAAAAAATAGTCTCTTACTCTTTATGTTCCTATACCTGTTCATTAATTAAAGAGACGATTTGCTTCATACGGGAATCCAACACCTCATAATAAATTTCCAATCCTTTTCGGTTCCCTAATACGATACGTGCCGACTTCATTTTTGCAAGGTGCTGTGACAATGTAGATTGCGGGAGTCCTAAGCCCTCATATAGAGATGTAACATTTTGTGGCCCGCGCTCCATCAAGATCTGAAGTATTTGCAAACGCACCGGGTGCGCAATTACCTTAAGCTGCTCGGCTACAATATTTAAATTTGGTTGATTAATTGTAAAATCTAACATTATACATCTCCACCCTTTATAGATTTTATTTCCTAAAACAAAATATTTCAATATTCCATATCCGTTTTGATTATAGCATGCGATGTCGAAGTTTGTCGTCTTGCAATAGAATAATAAACTGAGAAAATATAAAAAAATCTAATCCATTTAGAAGATACAACCAAATCCCCAGCAAACAAGTGAAATTCTTTCTATACCTCCGTTAACCCGTCAGAAATACACCATGACAAGCTACAAAGAGTCACTCTTAGAGGGCAGCTTATACTGTAGGGAGCCATATACAGCCTGTAAAATCTGTATCTTATTCATATAATAAGAATTAAGAACTTCTTTAATATGTACTGTTCGAGACAGGCACTCTATCTTCCTCCTATTTTTACACTTAATTGTAAATTAATGGTTTTGAATTTATACTTTCTTAAAGTGGAGCAATAAACAATTTTTATAAACAAACGTGTATAAAAAGAAGAACAGAGCAGACTCTAATCATTGTTGTTTATAACAACAATACAAGGAGGAATCGATATGCCACATCGAATTTATCAGGCGGCTCAACAAGCTCAACAGGCACTTCAACAAATCCAACAAGCAGCTCAGCAATTAGCCATGCAGGGACAGCACAATGTTAACTTTGCAGGTCCTCATTCTGCTATGCAGCCGGGATTTGCCGGAACAGACGCACAGCAGGTAAGACAGGATATCTCTAATAACACTATGAACATGAACAGCGGAAACATGGGAGGATATACGCAGCAGGCGGGTGGCTTCTTACCTCAAGGCGCTAGCTTTGCAGGCTCTCATTCTGCTATGCATTCAGGATTTTCCGGAACAGATGCACAGCAGGTAAGACAGGATATCGCCAATAGCACTATGAATATGAACCGTGGAAACATGGGAGGATATACGCAGCAAGCGAGTAGCTTCTTACCTCAAGGCGCTAGCTTTGCAGGCTCTCATTCCGCCATGCATTCAGGATTTTCCGGAACAGATGCACAGCAGGTAAGACAGGATATCGCCAATAGCAACATGAACATGAACCGTGGAAACATGGGAGGGTACACGCAGCAACCTGGTAGCTTCTCGCCTCAAAACGCTAGCTTTGCAGGCTCTCATTCCGCTATGCAGTCAGGATTTTCTAGAACAGATGCACAGCAGGTAAGACAGGATATCGCCAATAGCAGTATGAACAGTGGAAATATGGGAGGCCTTATCCAGTAACGCTCCGTTTGCATTCTCGTTCTATACAATAAAAATAATTCCCTTCAGCAAGAGAGGAATTATTCAGGCTGTGAAAAAAATGTTTTCCACAGCCTGTTTTTTATCAGAACTGTATTTCATGCCAATGATATAGAAAGTACATTGCCCATCTTATCCCCTATCTATTAAAATTGGCGTTTTTTCCAAATAGGAAGTCAGCTCTTCTAACTGTACATCATCAGAGACATAAAAGACTCTTCCTCCGCTAAAATCTCCCTTTTCTTTCAAATGGGGAATGCGTACATACCCTTCCTTAAGGGAGGAAATATAGCCGGTAACATATTCAGGGTCATCAGACCAACAGAGCTCGGCAAGGACAAACGGAGCGTGTGCCACCTTTGTGGCAAGAGCGAGTGCCTCCGTTATTCGCGGAGATGCAATGGTATGCCGGCTCGCCCATTGCTTATACCCATCCTCCGTCCATCCCATTCGAGTTGCACGCACCCCCTGCAGCCCTGCATCAAGACGCTCTCCGCTTGAAGCGCTCATAATTGCAGCACCTCGTAAATTCGTCTGACTCGCAAGCAACTCGATCCCTTTTCGAGCTGCTTGCTCTGAGATACAAAGGGTTTGTAAATACCGCATGGCATACAGTCTGCCTTCATGCATATGTTCTGCTGTTGCTGTTATCACAGGCAGCGGCGGAACGCGTAAAATCTCGTGCGGTGCAATCCTTTCCATCACAAGCTGAATAAAGTCAGCATCCCCGCGGCTATGCAGCAGTGCCTTTTGCAGCAATTCCTGCACCGCAGCCTCTAAGGAGCGTTTCGCAACAAGCGTTTCCCCACCGGATATATGAAAGCCGCCATCCTCATGAGAGCCGCCTTCAGCCGCCCTCATTCGGACACTAAACATTTCTTCTTGCAAACATACCACCTCATGTTTTCTTTACACCGTATATCCATTATGTTTGGAGGCAAAATATCTCGCTATCATTACAGAGCGCACTCTTCAATTTCAAAACCAAGGTCCTCAATGATTTTCCAATCAGCCCGAACTTCTTGACCTTCTGTCGTTAAATAATCTCCGACAAAAATCGAATTTGCTGCATATAACCCAAGCGGCTGTAGAGAAGCTAGATTCACCTCGCGCCCTCCGGCAATACGAATTTCCTTTGCAGGATTCACAAAGCGCATCATCGCAAGCAATTTTAAGCATTTGCGCGGATTCAACTCGGCACGTCCTTCAAGCGGCGTTCCGTCAATGGAATTGAGGAAGTTACAAGGAATGGAATCTGCATCAAGCTGCTGAAGTGAAAATGCGATTTCGACAGCCTCTTTATCTGATTCCCCCATACCAAAAATAGCACCCGAGCACGGAGACATACCAGACCCTTTGACCTTCTCAACCGTATCTACACGATCCTCATACGTATGGGTAGATGCAATGTTTTTATAGTTTTCCTGCGATGTGTTCAAGTTATGGTTATAACGATGAACACCCACCGCAGCCAGCTTGCTTGCATGCTCTTCATTTAAAAAGCCAAGGCAACAGCAAATCTTCAAATCTGTTGTTTCACGGATTTCCTTTACCGCTTCAATCACATGATCAATTTCCTTATTAGTCGGACGGCGTCCTGATGCAACAATACAATATGTACCTGCCTTTCGGCGAATGGACTCCTGCGCTCCCTCCACAATTTTCTCCTTTGTCAGCCACGCATATTTATCAATTGGCGCTTCAGAGACAATTGACTGAGAGCAATATCCACAGTCCTCAGGACATAATCCAGACTTCGTATTAATGATCATATTTAACTTCACCTTTTTGCCATAGTAATGATGGCGAATGATAAAAGCTGCGTTTAAAATAGCCAGCAACTCTTCGTCTTGTGCCTGCACGATTGCAAGAGCTTCCTCCTTTGTGACTTTATATCCTTGGACGACGCCTTGCGCCAATGCTTTCCAATCTGTTTGAACTGCTTTCATCCTTCATCCCTCTTTCCTTTATTTGAAATTTCCCAAGCTTACTCCATTCAATAGACTGTTCCACTACGGAAATCACATGTTCCCGCGACCGAGGGTTTTCAATATGCGGGATAACACCTAACACGGGAACTCCGCTATACTGTTCAATCATCGATGGATTGGTTTGCTCTGCAATTCCTGCTATGTCTTTCTGATAGTCTGATAGAATTACGCCCGCAACCTGTAACCCATGCCCCTTTGCATATGAAATAGTTAATAATGTATGATTCACCGTCCCTAAATTTGGCCGTGCCACAATAATAATAGGCAAACCAAACATAACAGCCGCATCAACAACAAGTCCGTCCTCTACATACGGAACCGCAAGTCCTCCAGCTCCTTCAACCAACATCACATCATGCTTTTTCGCCAATCGCTCATAATGATGCCGCAAATCCTGCAAGGTAACCTGCTGCCCAGAACGATTTAGTGCCAATACAGGGGCAAGTGGTTCTACCGCAGCGTACGGACAAATCTCCTCGACTGGATCATCTACGTTTGATAGTGCCTTTAAGCGTGTGGCATCTCCATCCCGATGCTTTACAAGATGACCGCTTTGAACTGGTTTATACACACCAACATCATAGCCCCTCGCGCGCAACACACCAGCTATTCCTCCTGCTACAATCGTCTTGCCAACGTCCGTATCGGTAGCAGTAATGAAAAATCCGTTCATCTATTACGAGCCTCCTTTAACAATGGATAGTACGAAATACTGCAATCACTCGTTCTATATCTTGCTTTTGATGGCTGGCCATCACCGTAAGCCGCACTCGTGATGTTCCCATCGGAACTGTAGGAGGCCGAATCGCAGGTGCAAAGATGCCATGTTCATATAACATCTGAGATAAGGAGATTGCTTTATTTGCCTCCTTACAAATCACTGCAAGAATCGGTGTTTCTCCGCCCCATACGTCATACCCTAAAGCTGTTAACCCACCATAAAGCTTCCGGCTCATTTGCAGCAGATGCTGTCTTCGTTCCTGCTCCTGCTGAATAATCTGGATCGCCTCAAGCGCACTCGCAATCACACCTGGCGGCAAAGAGGTCGAAAAAATAAACGGCCGCGCCCGATTTAACAGATAATCAATTAACAGCCGGCTTCCCGCAATATATCCTCCTTCTGCGCCAATCGCTTTTGAGAGCGTCCCCATTTGAATATCTATGCTTCCCGTTAGTCCAAAATGCTCTGCTGTTCCTCGTCCGCAGTATCCGAGCACACCAGTTGCATGAGCATCATCAACCATAACAAGTGCATCGTACCGCTGTGCTAATGCCACAATTCCAGGGAGCGGCGCAATATTCCCGTCCATTGAAAATACACCATCTGTGACAATCAAACGTCTTCGATAAGCGGACGCAGCTTTTAGCTTTTCTTCTAGATCATGTAAATCACAATGACTGTATACGATTGTTTGCGCACGTGATAAACGGCAGCCATCAATAATGCTCGCATGGTTCATTTCGTCTGATAAAATAACATCCTCCTTGCCTACTACTGTTGTTAAAGCCGCTATATTTGCCATATATCCTGTATTGCATACGATAGCTGCCTCGGTTTGCTTAAACTGTGCAAGCCGCTCCTCCAGTTGTTCGTGCAAGGTCGTATTTCCAGTGGTTAGCCTTGACCCTGTTGATCCTGCGCCAAGCCCCTTCGTTGCCCGAATGGATGCCTCAATGAGCCGTTCATCATGCGCGAGTCCTAGATAATTATTAGAAGCAAGCATGAGCATTTTTTTTCCATTCACAAGCGCATATCCACCGTCATCCACTACATCTACTGTCTGCAGCTGACGGTACAACCCTGCTTCCTTTATTTCTGCAAGCTCCTTTGACCACATCACCCTTCCGTTACCTCTTGAATAGCTTGGTGCAAAATCTGAAGCATTGCATCTAATTCTTCGGTAGTTGCTGCAAGCGGCGGCATAAAGACAATCACATTTCCAAGGGGACGAATGAGCATGCCAAGCTCACGCGCGCGGCGGCATACACGAACGCCAATCCGTTCAGACCAATCATATGCCTCTTTCGCATCACGATTCACAACAAGCTCAAGCCCCATCATCAAGCCCTTTTGGCGAATATCACCAACATGGCGCAACTGACGGAACCTCTCTAATTTTTTAGCAAGATAAAGAGACTTTTGCTGCACTTCCAAGATTAAATTCTTTTTTTCCATCAATTCAAGATTCGCAATCGCTACCGCACAGCCAAGCTGATTTCCGGTATAGCTATGGCCGTGGAAAAAGGTCTTTTTCTCTTCATACTCACCAAGAAACGCCTCATAGATTTCATTTGTCGCCACTGTAATCGCAACTGGCAAATATCCTCCCGTCAGTCCCTTCCCTGCCGTTAAAATGTCAGGGGTCACATTCTCGTGGTCACAGGCGAACCAGCGACCCGTACGGCCAAATCCAGTAGCTACTTCATCTGCGATCATCAGGACATTGTATTTCGTGCACAGCTCACGAACCCCGCGCAAATAGCCATCCGGCATGACAATAATCCCGCTCGCCCCTTGCACGATCGGCTCAATAATGAGCGCAGCCGTTTCCTCATGATGAGCCTGCAGCACCTCTTCTAGCTTAGCTAGGAAAAAGTCAGTTTGCTCCTTCTCTCTTCCATTAATAGGAGAACGGTATACATATGGGTACGGAGCTTTAATGGATGAAAAAAGCAAGCTGGAGTATGCTTCATGATACAAATCGATGGCCCCGACAGAAACAGCCCCGATTGTATCTCCATGATAGGCTTCCTTCATCGTAATAAACCGCTGCTTCTTTCGTTCTCCTTTATGCTGCCAATATTGAAATGCCATTTTAATCGCGATTTCAACAGCAGTGGCGCCGGAATCGGAATAAAACACCTTCGCAAGCCCTGGCGGCATCAAGCCAATCAGCTTTTCTGCAAGCAAAATAGCCGGAATATTCGCCATGCCAAGCAAGGTAGAGTGAGCAATGTGATCTAATTGATCCCGAATCGCCTGATCAAGCTCTTGAACGCGGTGGCCATGCACATTCAGCCAAATGGAGGACACGCCGTCCCAATATTCGTTTCCTTGCACATCACGAAGCTTTCTCCCGTTTCCTTCTGCAATGATAATCGGATCATCCTCTATGTACTCCTTCATCTGTGTAAAAGGATGCCATACATACTGCTTATTCTTTTGAGCAAGTTCTGCATAATCCCATTCTTTTACAAGCATTTATTATCACCTAATCCCTATCTTTTGTTAACCGAAAATAAAAACAAGTTAACATTAAGAAGATATTATCATATGAACAAATATTATACAATTCTTAACATTCATAATTTCTTGCGGCATGTAAGTACAGATCAAACGAACAAAAAGCCAGCTCGATTAAGCCTATAACTGACAGAACCCTAACTACACATTGATAGTTAGGGTTTCGTCAGTTATTTAGGCAAGCCTCCTAGCAAGCTTTAGTGAAAAGGCCTCGATACATTTTCTTCACCTATTTTTTATTCCTGCGAATCCTTCTTGCAGCAAAAAAGACTACAGTTCCCCCTGCTCCAAGCAGAAGCAGCACCGGTGAGTTCCCAATCACAAATACAAGCAAACCTTGTGCACCGTTGGAAATACTCGTCACACTCTTTTTAAAGGCCGCTCCAATTCTCTCTCCAAGCGTTGAGGCATTTTGTGTAAGCGATTGTACCTCTGTCAGCTCAATTCGAATGGTACTGTAATCAACGAGAGAATCATATCTTTTCAATGTTGTTGTCAGACCTTCAATTTCATAGCGGATAGCTGCAAGCTCCTTTTCAATTTCTATCACATCTTTAAGCGATCCTGTTTGTTTTAGCAATGCCAGCAGGCGCTCCTCTTGCATTTTTAACGACTTTAGTCTAGCTTCCGTGTCAAAATATTGGCTGGTCACATCCTCCGTCATAATTTGCTTAGAGGTGATATTCCCAATCGTGCCGGCTTCCTTCAAGTAATCGTCCAGCTTATTTGCCGGAATGCGGATTGTATAGGAAGCAGATCTTGTGGAGCGGCTATTTTCTTGTACGGACACGCCAGAAACGCTGCTCCCTTCCACGTAACCGCCAAACTTCCCTACAGATGCTTCAACCTTGCCGATGGAGGCATCAAATTCAGTTGTTTCCATGCGCACCTCGACATTTTTTATGAGCTTTCGATTTTCCCCAACAGATGGTATCTCTTTTGCTGGTGCGGTCATATCTGCTGGCTGATCTGTCTTTTCCTGCGCTGCTGGTGCGGCCCCCTCCATCTTTGCAGAGTCTGGCGACATTGACATTTCTGCACTATTTTTCTGTTCAGCGCTGGAACACCCTGTAAACAATATGGCTACAAAACATAACATTGCCAGGATCCTTTGAACACTATGTCTCTTCACCTGAATCCTCCCCTTCTTATCTCTGCCTTTCAAGTGGAAATGCGAAGTGCCATTCCCCTTTTTTCTCAAAGAGCTGCGTAATTTCAATTTCCAGCTGAATGGATGAAGGCAACTGCTTAGCATCAGAAACAGAAATAATCCCGTGAATCAATTCCCCTGCCTGATTCTCATGAATGCTATAGTTCAGCTCAGTACCATTCGATACAGCCTTGTCTGCTCTGCTTCAATCAACTGCAGGAATGCTTGCTTATTCCCTTTTTTCGCTTTCCTTACGAGCTTTTCCGCATCCATCTTCTTACCCATCCTATGCGCGGACTATGTAGACATTCCTTCATTTCGCTCCAAATTGTTTTATAATTAATAATCTGCTTAGAAATAGTAATCAATAGAAATAGGCCTTTTTTGAGAGGATGGTAATTATGACCGAAAAAGAAAAAATGATACGTGGAGAACTCTACTTGGCAAATGATCCAGTACTTGTCCAAGAACGTATTAATGCAAGGCGATTGACGCGATTATATAATGAAACAATCGAAACTGAACAAGCACAACGTACAGAAATCCTTCGAGAGTTATTTGGTGCCGCTGGAAATAACATCTATATCGAACCGACCTTCCGTTGTGATTATGGGTACAACATCCATGTGGGGGAGAATTTCTACGCGAACTTTGATTGCGTCATGCTGGATGTTTGTGAAATCCGCATTGGCGAGCACTGCTTTCTCGCTCCGGGCGTACATATTTATACAGCTACACATCCGCTTAACCCATATGAGCGCATTTCCGGCGCCGAGTTTGGAAAAGCAGTTACCATTGGAGATAATGTGTGGATTGGCGGCAGGGCTGTCATTAATCCAGGAGTCACGATCGGCAATAACGTTGTAATCGCTTCTGGATCTGTTGTGACAAAGGACATACCTAATAATGTTGTAGCCGGGGGGAATCCCGCTAAAATTCTAAAGGCAATTAAGCTATAAGAAGGCGTAGTCATCAGCCAAAATCCATACATATTTTTTACGCAAACAACCTAATATAAAAAGGAGAAAAAGCAAACACTCGCTTTTTCTCCTTGACCATTAAGCTGGCTGCTGCAGCTTTTCTTTTTTACGGCTCTTTTGATTCTTAAGATAACCAATTCCTAATATAAGAGCTGTTATCACAGCTAGAATTAAGTATAAAACCACCCCATGCGGGATTTCTACTAACTCGTTTAAGCTTTTGTCTTTTAGAATCATCTCGCCAGCTGTCCATGTTAAAATCCCTGCGCCGGCATAAGCAATCCATGAATAGCGTTCCATTGCTTTGACAATTGCTTTCGAACCAAAAATCATGATTGGGATACTAATAATAACGCCAAGAGCAATCATACCAAGATGACCGTGAGCGGCACCGGCAACAGCAACGACATTATCTAGGCTCATGACTGCATCGGCAATAATAATCGTTTGGATCGACTTCATCAGTCCATTATGAGACTTAATATTTGCTTCTTCTTCCCCTTCAACCAATACTTTGTAAGCAATCCAAAGAAGCAATAACCCTCCTACAAGATTCACATAAGGGACTTTGAGCAAGTATACAATGATTGCTGCAAAACCAATTCGCAACAAAACTGCTCCCGCAGTTCCCCAAAAAATAGCTTTGCCTTGCTGCTCCTTCGGCAGATTTCTTGTTGCCATTGCAATCACGACCGCATTGTCCCCAGATAAAATAATATCAATAGCAATAATTTTGAGTAAAGCAATTAACGCACCTGAAGACACAATCGCTCCTAAAATAGGAAATACATACTCCATACAATACGACCTAGCTACTAAAATCACATGACAGCTAACATAATAGATTGCAAGATATTCTCCGAACCAGGAAGGGAGACATACTGCAGTGACTCTCATATCATTTTACTCCATGAGAGATGTCATGAGCAGCAAACGATGTTTGGAACAAATCCGTTTACCGCCAAGATTTTATCACCAGGAGCCACACCTCCTATAATCAAAAACTCTGGTTCCCGTATTACCTATGCCTGCTAGATTAACAGCCTTATACCAGAGAGCTTGTCCGGTATAAGGACAAATCTAAAAGAAGTTCTTTTGACCTTGTTTATTATAGCATATCTTCTCATAATTTGGTGTATAAGATTTTGGGAGCCGCGAAAAAGCACAATTTGTTCTCTTTGCTCGTGATCAAAGAAACCTCTAAGACAATGAGTCACTGTATTCTCAGTGGTCGGAAAACCTCCTCGCTGCGTGAAGCTAGAAAGCTCTAAAAGCACGATGCGTTCTTTCCAAACAGGCAACGGCACCACGTTCGGGTAGGTTCTTATCCTACCCTGAACTATGTATGTGAGTGCCTGCGCCCTTTCCAGCCTTCACTTCCATTTTTGGCTTTCGATCAATTGAAGCAATCTCTCTGGGTCCTTACTTCCAATTAGCAGTTCCTCTCCATCCGCAAACTGCAGCTTTATACCGCGCATGCTGCCCATAATATAGGCCCAGCCCTTATATGGCGTCCATCTTAATCCCAGCCCGCCATACGACAGCAGATGATAACTAACCACTTCCATTCCTGAGATCCCTGTATACGGAATATATCGTGACCGAAGGGGCGTGAACCGAACTATAATCCCTTCCTCCTTCACCTCTGTAACAAGCCTTAGCATTATGAAAAAGATCGATAATACTAAACCTAGCAAGCTGCCTAGCAAAAGCTCCGCATTGCTCATAGGCTTATCCCCAAATGAAATTTTAAAGAATGTCTGTTCAATCCATCCATACCATATAAACCCGCTTATTAAAAAAATAGGAATATACGTATACCACGGCATAGATTGAACCTCTTGATACGTTTGTTTCATTCCCCTCTCCCCCTATCTACCCGAAGCCTAAAAAAACAGAATACCCAACAGCAGAGACAGCAGCTTCCCTTTTCTTGATTTTACCACGCATTCTGTGAGGACAAAGATAGCCTAATTTCCAATTCAGGAAACAATTTTAGATAAAACCCTTTCTGAAAAACTCCAGTAAACAAAATGAAAAATCTGTGTTATACTGAAGAAAATAAAGTGCGTATTTTGGAGGAGCCTGTCACTATGGGATAACTGTGTCCTATAGTGATGGGCTCTTTTTGTATTTTTTTAAACTGCTTGCGCACGCTGTAATTATAGAGAAAGGCGGGAACACATATGTTAGTATTTCAACTTGCGATTATTTTGCTGGCATCAAAAATTGCTGGAGACGTAAGCGTAAGACTGGGTCAGCCTTCCGTTCTCGGAAAGCTTCTCATCGGTATTGTCCTTGGTCCATCTGTATTAGGTCTTGTTCATGATACAGAGATATTAAAGGAACTTAGCCAAATTGGTGTCATTCTATTAATGTTTATTGCCGGATTGGAAACAGATATAGATGAATTCAAACGTACAGGAAAAGCATCCTCTTTTGTAGGAATTGGCGGAATTATCGTTCCTCTTCTTGTAGGATATGGATCAGGAATCATTTTAAATCTGTCTTCCATTGAATCCTGGTTTTTAGGTTTACTGCTGTCAGCAACAAGCGTCAGCATTTCTGTGCAAGCTCTGAAGGAGATGAACCAATTAAAATCCCGTGAAGGGGCAACGATTTTAGGGGCTGCCGTGATTGATGATGTTGTTGTTATTATTGCGTTAGCATTTTTAATGAGCATGGCTGGAGGAGATGTTCATCTAGGAGCCATGATCTTGAAGAAGGTTATCTTCTTTACAGGAGCCATTCTCATAGGGTGGAAAATTGTTCCTTTTATTCTTAAACGCTTCGCGCCGCTGCGTGTAACAGAAGCTACTATTTCTGCCGCTTTAATTATTTGCTTTATGTATGCCTACTTAGCAGAATATGCAGGGGTAGCGGCCATTATTGGTGCATATATCGCCGGGGTTGCTATTAGCGTAACAAACTATAAGCATGAAGTGTTTGAAAAGGTAGAAACGATTAGCTATTCTATTTTTGTTCCAGTGTTTTTCACATCCATTGGTATAAGTGCACAATTTTCTGGAATCGCAGAAAATATCGGCTTAATTGTTTCATTAAGTATAGTAGCTATTCTCACAAAGTTAGTGGGTGCGTCATTGGGTGCCAAAGTCTCTGGGTTCGGTTGGAGAAGCTCGCTCGGCATCGGAGCGGCTATGGTGTCGCGTGGGGAAGTAGCATTAATTATCTCAGCCATCGGGCTCGAAAGCAATTTGCTTAGCCAGGATTTGTTTGCCGTGATTGTTGTAGTTGTTCTTATTACAACAATTGTAACACCGCCGATGATGAAGTGGTTGTTTACTGAGCAGGGACAGGTAAAGGGTAACGCATAGCTAATATAAAGTATGAAATTCCACTTAGATTCTTCTGTTCACAATTTATATCATCATATAGCTGCAGGACCATCAAGTTAATAGCCTGATGGTCCGGGGCATCCATGTATTTGACAAGCTCCAGCGCGCATCTCTCCTTCTTACTCAGGGTGCTTTATGCTTTCTTTTGTTCCTTTGCGAGCAATTCCTCCATAAAGGCAAGCAATTCTAAGCGAAGCTCTGGCCGGCCTAACGCTAAATCGATAGTAGCCTGTATAAACCCAAGCTTATCGCCGGCAGCATTTCCTTCGGCTGCGCCTTTGTAGCAGGCAAAAATCTTGTTCCTAGTCCTGCCGCAGGGATAATGGCCTTTTTCACTTTCATTCCAGCTCACTCCTTATTTGTTCTTTTTGTGTAAATACCCAAAGCCGGCTGCCGATATAATTCACAACTACACCAAACCCGGTTGCAGCTAGCTTGCTTATCCAAAGATTATATTGATACATATCGTACAGAAAAAACAGCAGACCAAATGAACAAAGCAGAGAAGCCCCGTTTACAGCGAGAAACTTGACAACCTCAGGCATATTAACACCGTGCGTCAGACCAAATGTCCATTTTCTATTGAAAAAAAAGCTATTTGCCGTTCCGCATGAATACGATAGCACTTGGGCTGCTGTATATGGCACTCCTAGAAAATGAAGCAGAAAAAAGGCAGCAAAATCAACAGCTGTATTCATTCCTCCCACTATGCAAAAGCGTAAAAATTGCGCAGCGCCTTGCTTATTGTCTAGCATTTGCGCTCACCTCTTTGCGTGCAGAGACTTCAGCATAGGGATTGTTCCGCAGCAAGTAAAGCGGGCGTCCCTTCGTTTCATCGTAAATTCTGCCAACATACTCCCCAAGAATCCCGAGCAGAATGAGAATCACTCCATTTAACAGCAGTACACAGGCAATGAGTGATGTCCATCCAGAGACCGTGTTCGTTGTAAATAGTCGTTGACATACTGATACTAACAAATAGATAAAGCTCGAAAAGGAGATCAAAAAGCCGAGATACGTCGCCAGCCTCAATGGCTTATGAGAAAATGATGTAATTCCATCCATCGAGAAACGCAGCATTTTCTTAAGCGGATATTTCGTTTCCCCCGCAAAGCGCTCATCGCGTTCGTATTCGATTGCTGTTTGGCGAAAGCCTACCCAGCTCACAAGCCCGCGAACAAAACGATTTTTTTCTCGGACGCTGCGCATCGCTTCGCAGACGCGGCGGTCCATTAGCCGAAAGTCCCCTGTATCAATTGGAATGTCAACCTCCGTTAATGAACGGAGCGTACGATAAAAGATAGCAGCGGTCCATTTCTTAAATAAGGTCTCTCCCTTTCGCTTCGCACGCTTCGCGTACACAACCTCATAGCCATCCTTCCACTTTTCAATCATGTCAGGAATTAATTCAGGCGGGTCCTGTAAATCAGCGTCAATAATAATAATAGCCTCGCCTCGTGCATAGTCCATACCAGCTGTAATTGCGATTTGATGCCCAAAATTACGAGAGAAATCCAGCAGCTTTACGCTATGATCCCACTTCGAAATCCCCTCTACAATTTCCGCTGTGCGATCCTTGCTTCCATCGTTGATGAACAACAGCTCATATGGCTCCTGCAATGACTTCATTACACCTGTTAAACGACGGTATGTTTCCTCCACAACAGCTTCCTCATTATAGACAGGAATAATAATGGAATACCGCATATTTTGATCCATCTCATACCACTCCTTATCTTTTTATAGTCAGCAGGCGGCTCGTCGGTACGAGCCGCGCCATGCTTTATTTATTAATTTGATACAATGTGCCTGATCCGCCCATACCCATTCCGCTTGTCTGAGACGAGCTGGACGAACTTCCTTGCCACTCTGTTGCCGGTATTTCTGTACTATGTTCCTTAATCCAAGTCAGCACATCCGAACTTCCTCTGCCTAAACCATTATCAGAAATATAGAAGAATTTAATTTCATTATTTTCTACCATTTTTTGAAGCTTTTCGACCGTAAGTGCAGGATCTTCTCCTGAAAATCCGCCCATTGCCATAACTGCTTTTCCTGTTTCAATAATATACGAGGAAGCAGAGTTAGCATTTGTCGTGCCAAATAAGAATGTTTCACCTGTATTGTTCTTCGTCACGTAGTTAAGCAATGCTTCATTCACTCCGCTGCCTGAACTGCCGCCCATTCCAGCTCCTCGGCTATCCTGTGTCATTCTTGTTTCAGCAGCTGTGCCGCTTGGTTGTTGCTCTCCATTTTGCGGCATTGCGCCAGGTGCCGCTCCAAATGATGGCTGTCCATCTTGTGGCATATTGCCATCCATTGGTCTATTGCCGCCCATCATAGTGCCTCCGCTTGGTCCTGCTTGCGGTATCATTGTGTTATCACCATAAATAAGCGGTGTTGCTGACCAATATAACGGTCCAATCAATAAAGCAAGCATTCCAGCTAAAGCCATCCGTGAAGATAATGTTTTGTTGGAACGGGCAAAGAATAAAGCTATCGCTGTCCCAATTCCCGCTATACCGACAGCAATTAACCAACCGATGCCAATCGTACTGCTATATGCCTGTAAAATGTATAATTGGAATGCTGTTGTTACAGCAATCGAAGAAGGTAACAACCATGCTTTCCATCCCTCTTTATCACGATACTTGCTCCAAAGCTCTACCCAGCCCGCCCCAGAAAGTCCTGCAATCGCTGGTGCTAACATAATTAGGTAATAGTGATGGAAGAAACCCGCTATACTAAAGAATGCTGCAATTGGCAATAGCCATGCTAGCCAAAATAATGTTTCAATTTGTTTATCTGTAAATTTCTGACGAAGGCGAATACCGGCAAGCAATGCCACACTTGCAAATGCTACGAAAGGAAGCAGCCAGCTTGCCTGTCCTGACAACTCCTTTTGGAAAAGACGAAGCGGACCTGCTTGGCCTGTACCGAATAAACCACTCGTACCGTTGTTACGCCCCATTCCTCCTTGCGGTCCTCCGCTTGGTGGAGTGCCTCCGTCCTGCTGCATATTTGTTGTGCTATTTTGTGTCTGCTGTGTATTTGTTGTGCCATTCTGCGTCTGCTGTGTATTTGTATTTGCTGCACTGCTATTGCTTTGCTGACTCGCAGCTGTTGCAGCTGGCTGCTGCGTTCCACTTTGTCCACCTACAGTATTATCACCTGTCAAACGAGAAACACCGTTATACCCAAAAGCAAGCTCCAAAACCGAGTTCGTTGAACTGCTGCCGATATAAGGACGATCCTCTGCAGGAATCGAATCTACTACAACAGCCCATGATACCGATACACCAAGCATCAGCACTGTTGCTGCTATAAGACCGATGAGCTTCTTTTTCCACTGTGCCTTAAAAGCAAGAACATATAACAAGAAAAATGCCGGTACAACCATATATGCCTGCATCATTTTCATATTAAAGCCAAGCCCAATCATGGCAAATGCGCCAAGCACCCAGCCAAGCTTCCCGCTGCGAACACCGCGAAACAGCATCCATGCTCCAAGAAGCAGTGTAAATACTAATAAACTGTCAATATTATTTGTACGGCTTACTGCCACCGCAACTGGCATAAATGCCATGACTAAGCTCGAAAGCCGTGCCGCCGTCCTGCCAAACGTCGGTTTCACGAGTGTATACATAAGCAGTACTGAGCCCACGCCTGCCAAAGCCTGCGGCAAAATAACGCTCCAGCCGTGTACACCAAATACTGCGGCAAATGCTGTTTGCACCCAAAACACAACCGGCGGCTTATCTACTGTAATAAATCCAGCTGGATCAAATGAAGCGTAAAAGAAATTATGAAAGCTTTGCAGCATGCTTGTAACCGCTGCTGTGTAATAGGCGTTTGCATTGCCGCTATTCCAAATATTGAAGATATTTAAAAAAGCGGCGAGTATGGCGATTCCGACAAGAACAATGTCAAACCGCCTCTCTTGTTTCATATTCATGTTCTATTTCCCCTCTCATTCCTTAGTTTCATCTCTAGGTTTGTTCTTATTTCTTACTTGTCTCTAGCATACACACCGAAACTGAATTGACCCTTAAGAGAAACTGAGCACTTCTTGAGGATTAACTGAACATTTGCTGAAAGCACAAGAAAAGCGGACAAGGATTGCCCTTTGCGGAGGTTCAACCCGGAGTCTGCCATTTTGGGTCTTGGGAGCTAACATTACCTCGAAAAGTTATACTAAAAAAGGCCCTCTCATAAATCAATTTTACTGATTTATGAGAGGGCCCTTCCTCCATTAAAACTCCAACACAACAACCCCATGCGCTGCCAGGACTACATCCACCCGTTCTGCTTCGTACGCAAATTCTTCGCCCGTCAGCAAGCTTGTAACCTTTTTTCCTCTTAAGTTAAACGGCATATCCACTGTAATTTCCTGATCTGAGTTGTTGAATGCGAATAACACTGTCTGCTCTTCAAATGTTTTTGTGTACATAACATGGTTTGTTGCATTGCTTGCCGTAACGAACTGCAAGGTGCCGCGATTGCCAAATGCCAGGTTTTTCTTACGTAAGCTAATAAGCTCGGCAACAAAATGAAACATCTCCTTGTCCTGTGCTTCTTCATCCCAAATCATACACCTACGGCAGCCTGGATCCGTATCCCCCGCCATGCTAATTTCATCTCCGTAGTAAATACACGGTGTCCCCGGAGACGAGAGCAGGAAGGTGAACAATTGCTTTACTTTTTGCTTGTTATCCTGGCACACTGTTAAAATACGCGGTGTGTCATGGCTTCCTAATAAATTGAAGGCTACTTCTGTTGCATTTTGCGGATACATCAGAAGAGCTTCTGCTGTTTTGTACACAAACTCTTCTGCTGGCAGCGTACCTTGAGTAAAAAATTGAATAGCTGCGCTTGAATATGGATAATTCATCACTGCATCAAATTGATCGCCCTGCAGCCACGGCATAGAATCATGCCAAATTTCACCGAGAATGTATACATCCGGTTTAATGCTCTTTACCTCTTTCCGGAATGCGCGCCAAAAATCATGCCCTACTTCGTTTGCTACATCTAAGCGCCAGCCATCAATATCAAACTCGCGCACCCAGTAGCGGCCAACCTCCAATAAATATTCTCGCACCTCGGGGTGAGAGGTGTTCAGCTTCGGCATCATATGAGTAAATGAAAATGTAGCGTAGTTTGGTGCAGGTTCTGTTTGTACGGGGAAATCCCAAATGTAAAACCAGTCTTTATACTTAGAGGATTCGCCCTTTTCTAATACATCCTGAAACGGCGCGAAGTAGAAGCCGCTATGGTTAAAGACGGCATCAAGCATCACCTTTATGCCGTGCTCATGGCAAAGCCGCACAAGACGTTTAAACGTTTCCTTATCTCCAAACTGCGGGTCAATCTCCATATAATCCACTGTATCGTACTTATGATTTGTTGTTGCTTTGAAAATCGGCGTGAAGTAGATGCCGGTGATCCCCAATTGTACAAGATAATCCAGATGCTGAATGATGCCTTCAAAGTCACCGCCAAAGAAGTTAGCCGGTGTCGGCTCTTCGCTGCTCCATGGCAACGTGTCCTTAGGATTCAGAGAAGGATTGCCATTGCCAAACCGCTCTGGAAAAATTTGATACCATACTGCATCGCGCACCCAGGCGGGAGGAACAAATACATCTTCTTCATTTAAATACGGAAAACAAAAATAAGGGGCAATATCCCTATCCACAATTTCATGAAAAAACCCTCTTTCCGTATATACAACCGTTTCCTCATCATTTTTCAATTCAAAGCCGTAACGTAAACGGCGAAAATCAGGTCGAATCTCAACAAACCAATAGTCAAATAATTCTGTAGCCGCTATTTTACGCATCGTGCTTGTTTTGTATTGCCACGCGCCTTCTTCCCATACATACGGATCCCCATGAATAAGGGTTACGGCCGTTATCTCATTCTTCTTGGAGCGTAAACGAATATGTAATGTTTGCGTATCATAGGCATATGCAAAGTTATTTTTCGGACGATGATAGATTGCTTCTCGAGTAATCAAAATGATTCCTCCATTCTCATCAAAGAGTTCGTTATTACAGAAACATTCATGCTATGGCTGTTTTGCTTGAGTGAGAGTAATGCATCCATTATTCTCACTCAATATTGCTAAATCATTCTTCATATATTATAGACAGACCGTATCACCTTTAACGATATGATGAGAATCATCCCAGTTACTCTAGCAGAATAAACAATTGAAGCATTTCCCGATTCCATATAATGGCGAAGCTAGTATCTTTAGATTAACAGATATGATGTTTCTTGATTAAGGGGATTCAGGACCGCTTGACTCCTTCGGCAACCGTACATAAAAGCGGCTGCCCTTGCCCTCCTCGCTCGTGACATGAATCGTTCCGCCATGCGCATCCACAATCGCTTTCGTAATAGATAAGCCTAGACCCGCTCCGCCATACTTGCGTGTACGAGAGGAGTCACTTCGATAAAATCGTTCAAACACATGCGGCAGATGCTCCGAGCCGATCCCTGGCCCATTATCGGAAACAACTAGCTGTATCCAGTTCTTTTCCTCTGTCAGTACAACACGAATATGCCCCTCCTTAGAATCTGTATGCTGGACTGCATTATGAAATAAATTTAACACAATCTGTTTCAATTGATCGCTGTCATACTTGCAGGTTATCTGTTCTTTTATCTCCATGTCTACTTGCCGCTCACCTGCCAAAATACGCAGCTGCGGCTCCATCTCTCCGAGCAGCTCCCCTAAATTCCCTGGCAGGAGCTCCAGATGCGGCGTACGATCGAGCCTCGCCAGCAATAGAAGATTTTGCACGAGCTTATTCAGACGCTCTGACTCGCTGTGCATGCTTTGCAGTGCACGATTCAGCTGCTCTGGTTTATTGGCTGCTCCTCTTAGAAGAACCTCTAAAAATCCATGTATGGATGTTAACGGTGTCCTCAATTCATGGGAAGCATCCGCTACAAAGCGGCGCATCTGTTCCTTCGTCTCCTGCTCCGCTTTAAATGATGCTTCCAAACGCTCCAGCATTCCGTTAAAGGAAGCTGCGAGCCGATCAATTTCCTCCTGACGCTGTGCAGTTGAAAATCGTCTTGCCAAATTCCCCGCATCAATTTGTTCTGCCGTTTCTACCATATTAAACAGCGGAACTAGCGTTTTCCTAAGCACGGGTAAATAACCAAACAAGCCAAGCAGCATGGCAAGCAGCGACAAAACGATAAAGGTTGCAAGCTGTCTAAGAAGCAGCTCTTTCAGCGGAGCTGTTGGTGTACTAATTTGAATAACTCCGATAATGTTTCCAGACTTTGAAGCAGTAGGCTGTAACACAACAAGCTGCTCCGTTCCCGCATCGTTTTTCACAATGCTATAATTCAGCTCCGGTTTTCGCTTTAACGCTTTTTCATATTGCTCTGCTGCAAGCCGCGGAGGCGCCACATTTTGATACTCATCTGACAATACTGTATAGTTGCCATCCCAATCTATAAAAGCTAAATTTGCCTTAGGAATAAAAAAGAATGGCAGCTGCTCCTCTTTATCCTGCTTGTCCCCCTCCATTCTCTCCCATACAATAGGAGGAATCGACCTAGCCTGGCTTTGCAAGCTGCTCGCCTCGCTCTTATACACAACATCCTTCATAAGTACGTACTGCAGCAAACCAACTAAAATTAACAACGCGGCCAAAATAAGCAAGGTTCGGGACAGAAGCTGAACACGAAGCGATTCTAAAGGAAACCATCCCCTCAATCGACGAAATGTATCTTTCATCATAAATCAACCCGATAGCCGGCACCGCGCACCGTTTTAATAAACTGCCGATCTTTGTCCTGCAATTTATCGCGCAGCGAACGAATATACACTTCCACAATATTTTCATCTCCACCAAAATCATATCCCCATACCTTATCTAAAATAACTGCCTTACTAAGAACGAGCCCATGATTCAAAACTAAAAAATGCAGCAATCCATACTCAGTTGGAGACAATTCAAGCACACGACCGTCAAACTTAATTTCTTTTCGTCTATCATCAATTTGAAACGGACCAACAACAACCTCACCGAACAAATTTGGGAACTGATTGCGGATGCGTGCATAAATGCGTGCCAGCAATTCCTCAAAGCTAAACGGTTTAATAACATAATCATCAGCGCCGATCGTCAAACCCTTTACCCGATCGTCCACCTCATCCTTCGCCGTTAACATAATAACTGCAACATTTTCCGTTTTTTTTAGCATTTTACACACTTCAAAGCCATCCATTCCCGGCATCATTACATCCAAAATAACAACATGCGGCTGAAATTCCTTTGCTGCGGCAATGGCTGACATACCATCAAATGCCGTCCGCACCTCAAAGCCCTCATTCTCCAATCCAAACTCCAAAAATTGGACAATATGCGGTTCATCATCTACTACTAATATTTTAAAGCCCTGTAGCTGCTTCATACATGTTCCTCCAATTGTTTCATTCATCTTTTATTATCTGCTTTTTATCTTAAAGCGCACTGAAGAAAAACTGAAGATTTGTTGAAAATTCGGAAAAGTGCTCTCTGGGCAAATTACTGAGGAAAAACCAGGGAATACCTCTTGAAATTATGCATTCCATAAAGAAAACTCGCCGATTGGCGAGCCCTGCTCTTGGGCGAAGACAGGGGCGTAGTTGCACTTATACTTTATTCCTAAAATTTCTCACTACGTCGAATTGTCTTCTAGCTAGAAATTTATACTTCCTTAAAGTATAAAGAAAACTCGCCGCGATCGGCGAGTTTTCTTTAATGACCTGCCATTCTTCCTTCCGGCACAGTCTCTTGTCCTTCTTTTCTCACTTCTATCCGTGCATTGCCCATAAGCAAGACAACCAAGAAAGCAACCCCAATCGGAATAAGTGCCCAGGTAAAGGCATTGGTAATCGAATCAGACATCGACTGCACAATTTTATCAAGAATGGGAGCCGGAATCTTAGCTCGTTGCCCCGCTTCAAAAATAGAGCGCGGATCACCAAGACTAGACATATCGCCGCCCTGCATTCCTTTGAACGCTTCCTTCAGCTGATTCGTAAAGGCATTTGTTTGGATTGTTCCAAAAACGGTAATCCCCAGCGTCATACCGAGAGAACGGAAAAACGAGTTCGTCGAGTTGGCTGATCCTCTAAAGCGCGGCTCGAGATTGTGTATAGAAGCAGATGGCAATAACGAGAACGAAAAACCCATGCCAAAGCCCGTAACAATCATATACACTGTTAGTAGCCAGCGCGCTGTTTCTGGTGTGAGTGTTGTTAGTAAATAAAAACCAAATGTATACGCAATGATAGAAATCACCATAAGCGTCCGGAATTTGAATTTCGTTTGAAACGAACCGCCGAAGCCGCTTCCTACAACTGATCCTAGCATAAGAGGCATTAAGATAAAGCCTGCATTTGTTGCCGAACCACCGTATACAGCCTGAATGAAAAGCGGAATATAAATTGTTAAAATAACAAATGTAGCACCATATAGAAACGCAAGCGCCTGCGATGTTGCAAAAATTCTTCGCTTAAACATCCAAAATGAAATAATGGGTTCGGACGCCTTTGTTTCTACATAGAAAAAGACAAGGAAAAACACGCCGAATAACGAAAACAACCCAATAATTTGTGCAGAATCCCATGCGTATTCTTTGCCGCCGAGCTCAAGGGCAAACATAAGGCTTACAACAGCAACAACGAGCGTGATTGCGCCCCACCAATCAATTTTTTGCTTACGGTGCTCAGTAGATTCTTTATAAAATTTCGAAATCAAAAATAATGATACAGCACCGATCGGTACATTTACATAAAATACCCAGTGCCAGCTTATGTATTCTGTAATATATGCGCCAAGCAGCGGACCAATTACGCTTGAAAGTCCAAATACCGCTCCGAATAAGCCAGTCATCTTGCCACGTTTCTCCGGCGGGAACACATCAAAAATAATCGTGAAGGCAATCGGCATAAGCGCCCCGCCCCCGATTCCTTGAATCGCCCGGTATATGCTAAGCTGTTCAATAGTTTGTGCCAGACCACAAAGTGCGGAACCAATTAAAAATACTAAAAGTCCAAAAATAAAAAAACGTTTTCGCCCGTACATATCGGATAATTTCCCAAAAATAGGCATCCCAGCCATCACTGTAACCATATAAGCCGATGTAACCCAGACAAATTTATCTAGTCCGCCTAAATCATACACAATAGATGCCATCGCTGTAGCAACAATTGTATTGTCAATCGCAGCCATAAAAATACCGAGCAGCAAACCAGCTAAAACAAAACGGATATTCGCATCTTGTTTGACCATATGTCAGCTCCTTTCTACACTATCCCTTATTATATATTTAAACGTAATTTCCCATCAACTTTTCTGATTTCTGGTAAAAAGATAATATGCAGCTTCAGTCTCTATCAAGTTTCTTCCTTCTTGTGATAAAATACGCATAGCCTATAGCCTATGTGAATGCCCCCTCCTTATCCTTGGACTTCACCCTCCACAGGCCTAAAGAAGGGGATCTCTTCCGAAAATCTGTTAAAATCAAGAAAAGAAATGAGGATCCAATCATGTCTATTATTCCCCCTAAACGCAGCGTTGAGCTGCATCCTTTTATTGAAGGACTTGTCGATATATTCCATGATGCTGCCGTCGTGCTGCAAAATCCTGCAGTGTATCAAGAAGAACGGCTGGAAGCATACGGACTAGAGGCATTATTTAGCGGTATACTGCTGCGCACGCTGCACCACGCAAATCCGCTGTTTCCACAAGCCGACCCGCTCAAAAGCAGTACAATTGCACAGCATGTGTCAAATGAAATTGTATCTTGGGCAGCCGATTCCTACAAATATTCTACAGAGCAATCCGATCAGGAGTTTGGCAAGCTCATGCATTATATCCGCTTTTCTGTTTGGAGCGACCATCGTTTTCCCTTCGACGAAATGAAAGTACTTCAGTCGTTTCAACAGCAAAATGCGGTTGTATCTCTTCTATATATATATGGCATGCTGCTGGAAGCAAGTGAACGGATGAACGGAGACTTACAAGCTAATACCGCCTTCTCTCTGCAAACAGCACTTGAGTCAACCAGCATGCTGCTGCTAGAGATATGCGACCCATCAGACAGCTTCTGGGAGCTGGATTCTGACATGATCGCTGAAGCTGCTTCCCGCTGCATGCTGCTGCTGGAGAATTGGCTGCATGAACAGCTGCCATCCCTCTCGTTCCTGACAGATACAGAAGAAGAATCACAAGAACTCTTCTCCTTGCTCACAAGCAAAGCTAAGGAGTTCATTTTACTAGCGGAACATGAATTATTCTCTGCAGAATGAAGCCAGATATAAATTCACACTTTCTGAACAGGATGCTTGCATAAGCTAGCATCCTATTTTATATTCACATTTTCATAATTCCTGTCGACTTTTTCCTTTTCTTCACATATACTTTAGATAGTTAGATAATTATCTAAATATCTAAAGAAGGTGACTCGTTTGAATGAAACATTTAAGGCCCTGTCCGATCCGACGCGACGGGCCATTTTAGACCTGCTGAAGGAGCGCGACAAAACGGCCGGAGAAATTGCTGAGCATTTTCATATTACCAAACCAAGCGTATCACACCACTTAAGCGGCTTGAAAAACGCAAATCTTGTGCAGGATGAGCGGCGCGGGCAATTTATTTACTATTCTCTCAATACAACTGTGCTGCAGGACGTGATGAAATGGCTTCTTGATGTTTCCAATAAAACAGAAGGGAAAGATGAACAATGATGAACACACGTATATATCCACTATTACTCGTCGTAATTGGGATTTCGTTAAGCATTTGGGCATATCCGCAATTGCCAAATCAGGTACCGATACATTGGAATTTCGAAGGTCAAGTGGATAGCTATGGCAGCAGACTATCAGCGGTTTTGATCTTACCCATTGTCTCAGCGGCTGTTTTCATTCTGCTTCTTATTCTCCCTAAACTAGACCCGCGTAAGGAAAATTACAAAAAGTTCAAAGGCAGCTATGCTATTATTATGAACAGCGTTTTTTCATTCCTGCTGTTTACACACGCACTTGTCATATTTAGTGCGCTCGGCTATCCTATCTCGATTGAAACAGTGGTTCCAATGGGCGTTGGTATTCTGTTTATCATTATCGGCAACTATATGCAGCGCATCAAATCCAATTATTTCGTAGGTATTCGGACACCATGGGCACTTCAGGATGAAGATGTATGGAAAATGACGCACCGCCTCGGCGCACGCTTGTTTATCATTGCCGGCAGTCTTATTTTCATTTCCGGACTTCTTCCAAATGCTTGGAAGCTCCCTCTCCTGATAGGTTCAATTGTGCTAGCAGTCGGAGTTCCCTATATTGCTTCTTACCTGTTTTATAGAAACAATAGAACTGAGTAAAAAGGGATGGCTCAAGCAGCCGCCTCCGTATGTTCCCCCTGGGGCACCAAAGCTACAGTAACCCTATGTTTTTCCAAATTAGTATGTCATAACAGCATAACATACAGCATATATATAGGATATAAAATACAAGTATTAGGATTTTCCCCATATGTTCAAAATGAAAAGGCTTCCTTACAGGAAGCCTCTTTTTTACACTTGCACTGTAGGAAAGTATAAGTTTCCAGCCAGAAGTGAATTCGGCGTAGTCGGAAATTTGAGGAATGCAGTATAAGTAGGGCTACGCCTCTGTCTTCGCTGGGGGCAGGGCTCGCCAATCGGCGAGTTTTCCTTACAATGTAAGAAAGTACAACTTTTCGGGGCAATGTCTAGCTCCCGAGGCTCAAAATGGCAGCGTAGGGCTGAACCTCCGCAAAAGGCAAAAAGCGCCTTTTACTCCGGCCCACCCCTACGCTGCCATAAAAAGCGGGCCTTGTCCGCTTTTCTTATCTTCTAAAGGCTTACTCTGCGATTGCGAATAAATACTTATGTAAAATACGTTCTGTCACAGGATTTAGCTCCTCTGGCAGCTTTTCAATCGGGAAATATTGCAATTCTTGCCCTTCCCCATCTACCCGCAAGGAACCTGCCACTGAATCTGCTTGAAACACATGAATCACATTATAGACTTCATTCCCGTTCGGATATTGATAATACATGTCCTTTCCGGATAAAACCCCAAGAAACTGCAGCATTTCGCTCTTTAATCCTGTTTCCTCGAGCAGCTCACGCGATGCTGTTTCCTCAAGCGTTTCCCCGATTTCCATCGCTCCGCCTGGTACACTCCAATCGTTTGTATCCGTCCGCAATTGCAGCAGTACTTCCTGCGAATGATTGAGCACAATAATAGCTGATCCGTTGAGAATAATAGGCCTCGTTCCTATCATTTCGCGCAGCTCTTCTATGTATCCCATTTTGGGCAATCCCTCCTCTATTCCTATAGTCAAACTTCCAGACATCTTCTACCTCAATAGAAATTCTCATATGTGTCCATAGAAAAAGAACATATTATATAATATGTTCCTCTCCCATCTATCTATCCATACATTTCTTTTTCCCCAGAACACGGCTCTTAGCTCGCAAGCTGCTATCCTTTGCTACTTTGCTTCTGTTTTTCCGAGAAAAAAGACGGCAGCCAGCACACAAATTGTTCCAAAAAACACACCTATCGTCGGAGCACTTGTTAGCACAGGCTTCAATGCGATTCCGCCGCTAAAACAGATTGATGCCAACAAACTAAACAGAAGTGTTTTCTTTCTTCCTCTATTCATCAAGCAACCTGGTTCACAAAACTTACCAAAAGTTACAATTCAGCATTACATTTACAAGTTTTGCATCTCCTTTTGGAAACGCGTCCTCACAGGATTCGCACACTAGGGGATCGCCTGCGCGCAATCAATAAGGGATATTCTTGTTCCTTAATTATAGGTGTAACCTATCCCTGTAAAGATAACCGCAGCCTTATGCACGTTGTCCCAGCTAAACGGTACTCCTAATATAAACCCTGTAAATACAAAACACCAATACCCTTTAGTATTATTTATCCACCTTTGGTAATTTCACGAAACCAGTTTTCACCTCCTCTACGCTCCTTCAAGCTTGAAAGCAAGAAACAGACACCCTAAAACCTATAAGAGCAATATCTAAGATTATTTTTTATGATTTTATGTGCAATAAAATTCACTGTTTATAACTGCTATACTTTCTATATTTATCCATTTTTATTATACAAAAAAAGCAACTGACTTTCGACCTTTTCGATTCATCTTTTTCCGACAAGGTCACCGTCTTTTCCCAATAACCGAGATAATCGTACAAACAAAACCGCGAATGGTCTCATATACTGTCGTATCTCACTTCAGAGGTGTCGTTATGACTCTGTATGTTAACGTATGTATATGCATTGCCCCCGGCGCAGATGCCGATTACGACCGCTTAAAACGGGACTTTTTATGCTCAGAGGATATTTGGTACCCGATTCGCTTCTCTGTTACACGCATTGTTCGTCTTAGCTCCTCCTACAGCTTCGCTGATCGGGAAATTAGCTATCTTACTCCATTTACTGAACAGCCTAAGGTAAATCGCCTGATGCACCATGCTACAGCGCTTTCCCCAAGAGCGGATATTTATGTATGCTATGTTGGCGGTGACTATTTCCAAGAAGATAATGTCATTGCCTGCGCCTGCTCTCGTGTTTCAAACGGAATCCTCAAGGGCTTTATTGTAATAACAAACGGCGCTGCATCCCATTCGAATTTATACACGCTCGCCCATGAGCTTGGACATATTTTATTAACACGCCGCGAACAAGGAGTTTGGACGAATTCAGATCCAGACTGTCCCGACGGTGGGGTGCATCATCCAAATTCCCAGAACCTCATGCACCCGATTATTCCCTCACCGAAGTCGTGGCGCCATCCAGAGGATTTAATTACATCCAATCAGCGGCGCACAGCGCTGCGCAGTCCGCTGTTAAAAGAAAAAAGCAACCGACGCTAATCTGATCGGTTGCTTTTTTCTATATCTCCTATTTATTATATACAGAAAAATGCTGCGGCAGTTTCTCAATGGCCACAACGACAGCGTCCAACTTACTCTCAATACGGTGCAGCAAATATAGGGTAACAACGATTGGAAAGCCGATATTGCCAATATATGCGATCCATTCCTCCATAGCAATTCCCTCCTTTTCTCTTTGTATATAAGAAAAAGAAGAAAAAATAGGCTATTGCTTGAATACATAATCGGTCCGTGTGTCTCCTCTTAACAACCTTTGTTATACTGTAAGAGGAGACATTTCCAGCTAGAAGAGAATTCGACATAGTCGGAAACTTTAAGGATAGTCCTCGTCGTCAATAAGCTGCTTTCTTATTTATATAAATCTGGACGGCGATCTTCAAAAACCGGAATACCGCGGCGCACCTCTGGGATTTTTGCAAAATCAAGCGTGCCGACGAGCATTTCTTCCCCTTCTCCCGCCTCAGCTACAACTTCGCCCCAAGGGTCAATAATCATCGAATGTCCCGCAAACACATTGTTTGGATCGCTTCCAGCACGGTTGCACGCCACAACGTAGCATTGATTTTCAATTGCACGCGCTGTTAAAAGTGTACGCCAATGCGCCAGACGCGGCAGCGGCCACTCCGCCACAACAAACAGCACCTCTGCCCCCTTTGACGTATGTACACGCAGCCACTCTGGAAAACGAATGTCATAGCAAATAAAGCCGGCGCACGGCACGTTATCGACTGTGAACTGTCCCTCATCGCTTCCGGGTGCTAAAAACTTATGCTCATCCATCAGCTGAAACAAATGTACCTTGCTGTATTCGCCAACAATCTCGCCGCTTCGGTCAAATATATACATTGTGTTTGTTACGCCATCATCTGTACGCTTCGCAATCGAGCCGCCGACAATGTTTACATCATACGCTTTTGCCCACTCGCTCATTACACCCTTTACATGTACTCCGTCAACATCCCCAAGTACATCAAGACGCGTTAAATCATAGCCAGTCGTCCAAAGCTCCGGCAGCACAACAATATCAGGCTCCTGCTCCATTACAGCCGCCAGCTGCTCCGCTGCGCGCTTTACATTTTCCTCAATATCGCCAAATGCAATGTCCATTTGCAAGCATGCTACTTTCATATTTATAGCCCCTCTCGCATCCTCTTTTTATATACAGAAAAGAAACTGTACCTCTTCAGCAAACCGCAGAAACTGTACCTTTCCTACTGTGATTTTGTTCTTTACAAATCACTCATAAACATATATGATTGGTCACTAGAATTGCAACATTTTTTAAAAGACGAAAAATACGCCCAATGGTTTTCTCTTATCCAAAATTATACAATGGGAGGGGGATGTGCAGGAAGTGTTTTGCGATGTAAAATCGAGCATTCCTCCTCGACTTAGAAATGGGCCTGAAGTCGGGTATCCTGCACGAAAAATCCAATGAAATCTTTTAAAACTTCTCACGTTTTAACACAATTGCCAACACAATTTTTTGCCTCACTTGTGCAAAAGGTCAACAAGGTAATGAGCGAAGGACATGATGTCATCAATCTCGGACAAGGAAATCCAGACCAACCGACCCCAACACATATAGTACGGGCGCTGCAGGAGGCTGCCGCAAATCCCGTGCATCATAAATATCCGCCATTTCGCGGAACACACAGCTTAAAGGAAGCGGTTGCAGTATTTTATAAGCGTGAATATGGCGTAACACTTGATCCTGAAAAGGAAGTCGCGGTTTTATTCGGGGGCAAAGCCGGTCTTGTTGAGCTTCCGCTCTGCTTTACCGAGCCTGGAGATACGATTTTGGTACCGGACCCAGGCTATCCGGATTATTGGTCAGGCGTCGCTCTTGCAAAAGCAAAGATGAGCATGATGCCGCTGCTTGCCGAAAACGGCTTTCTTCCTGATTATAGCAAGCTTGCGCCCGAGGTGGCGGACGAAGCAAAGCTTATGTTCCTCAACTATCCAAACAACCCGACAGGTGCAGTGGCGACGAAGGAATTTTTTGCGGAAACAGCTGCTTTTGCAAATAAGCATAACATCTTAGTTTGCCACGATTTCGCATACGGCGCGATCGGCTTTAACGGGAAAAAGCCAATTAGCTTCCTTCAAGCAGAAGGCGCAAAGGAAGCAGGTATTGAAATCTACACAATGTCGAAAACGTATAATATGGCTGGCTGGCGCATCGCGTTTGCAGTCGGAAACGAAAGCGTCATTGAAGCGATTAACCTGCTGCAGGATCATATGTATGTAAGCATATTTGGCGCCATTCAAGAAGCCACAAAACAAGCATTGCTCCAACCGCAAACATGCGTCGAAGAACTTGTAGCCCGCTATGAGTCACGCCGCGAAGCATTGGTCTCTGCTTGTCATTCCATCGGGTGGGATGTAAAAGCACCAGAGGGCTCCTTCTTTGCGTGGCTTCCTATTCCCGACGGTTATACATCACAGCAATTTGCCGATATCTTGCTCGAACAAGCGCACGTTGCAGTTGCACCAGGCAATGGCTTCGGTGAGCACGGCGAAGGGTATGTACGCGTCGGTCTGCTTCATACAGAGGAACGCCTGCAGGAAGCAATCCAACGCATTGCGAAGCTTGGTATTTTCGAAAGAACATGTACAATGTAGGGACGTTCTACAACGATGCGGGTAAAGAAAACTCGCCGATTAGCGAGCCGGTTGGCGAAGACAGAGGCGCAGCCCTACTTATACTGTATTCCTAAAGTTTCCGGCTACGTCGAATTCGCTTCTAGCTGGAAATTTATACTTTCCTACAGTGGTACAAAAAGCCGGGGGCATTGCCCTCGGCTTAACGATCGGCTGTATTAGAAATCAAAGTTATCAGGATCCGGCCCCACACGATGATTTTGATTCAAAGCATCGATTCGGTCCATATCCTCTGCAGTTAATTCAAAATCAAAAATAGCGGCATTTTCGATAATGCGATGTTCCTTTATGGATTTAGGAATGGTCACAACACCATGCTGTAAGTCCCAGCGCAAAATCACTTGAGCAATGGATTTTCCGTGTTGGCTTGCGATTTCTTGCAGCTCTGGCTGGTCTAATAATTGACCTTGCATAAGAGGGGACCACGCTTCCAGTTGAATCCCTTGTTCCTTACAGAACGTTTGTAATTCTACTTGTGTCAGCCTTGGATGATACTCCACTTGGTTGATCATTGGCTTGATTTCTGCTTCCTTCAGTAAGTCTTGCAAGTGATGAATTTGGAAGTTGCTTACCCCAATTGCGCGAATACGTCCTGCCTTATAAAGAACTTCCAATGCTCTCCAAGTCTCTTTATACTTTCCTTCAACCGGCCAGTGAATCAGGTATAAGTCCAAATAATCTAATCCCAGCTTTTCTAAGCTTGTCTCAAAAGCAGTAAGCGTAGTCTCATAGCCTTGATCTGCATTCCATACCTTTGAAGTCACAAACAAATCTTCACGGGATAAGCCCACATCCGCAAGCCCCTCACGGATTGCCTGCCCAACTCCCTCTTCATTCCCATAAATCGCTGCCGTATCAATGCTGCGATATCCATGCTTAATAGCAGCCTTTACTGCATGAACCAATTCTGGTCCTTCTTCTACCTTAAATACCCCTAAGCCAAACCAAGGCATTTTTACACCATTATGCAATGTAGTTGTACTTTGTAAGTTCTGCATTTCTATATCCTCCTCAAACTTATTCCTATTAGACAATAAAGTAAGATAACTGCTAATAAGCTGTCTATTATCCGTCAGCTATCCCCTTTGACAAGAGTTATTATGACTGATAGTACTGCTCATGAGAAGAACGCACTTAAAAGTGCCATAGGTACTTTTAAGTTCTATAGGCACTTTTAAGTTCTATAGTAAAGAAAACTCGTCGATTGGCGTAGCCCTACTTATACTGTATTCCTAAAATTTCCGACTACGCCGAATTCACTTCTGGCTGGAAATTTATACTTTCCTACAATGTAAATAAGACCGCCAAAAATTTTCTGGCAGTCTCGTTTACTTCTAGTTCGTAAGGGCTAGCAGCTCTTTTGCAGTTGTAGCTGAAGAACTATCTGCTTTAACTAGTAATCATCCTCTTCGTTTCCTAGCTTTATTCATTTTTTGTTAACTGAAGTGCCTTTTTTATATCCTTAAAGGAGCTGGATTTTCCGTACATAAGAACGCCGCCTTTATATACCCTTGCTCCAAATATGGCGAGAACCACAATCGTCACTATCAGAATACCTATTCCCACTAACGGCTCCCAAACAGGAATAGTCAACATCCCAACACGCATGAACATCAACATTGGTGTAAAGAAGGGAATATAGGAGGTTACCGTAATAAATGTGGTATCCGGCTGGCCCAAACCAAACACCGCAATCATAAATCCAGCAACTATTAATAGAGTCATCGGGGTAATCATTTGCTGAACATCCTCAATTCTGCTTACTAAAGAGCCTAAAAATGCCGCTAAGGTCGCATATAGGAAATACCCTAGTACAAAAAAGACGACTGCATATATAACAGTGGCTATTGGAATAGTATTGAATCCAAAAGAATCAAAAAACCCGCCTTCCATTGAGGAAAGATTTTTTTTAACAGAATAATAGCCTATTCCTAATAACACGATAAGCTGAGTCAAACTTAGTAAACCTACACCTAATATTTTGGCAAACATTTGCTTAATGGGAGAAACGCTTGAAATTAAAATTTCCATAACGCGAGACGACTTCTCTATAGCAACCTCCATCGCAATCATGTTCGCATACATGATCACTGAAAAATAGATAATGAACAATAACACATATACCAAACCTCTAGCTTGATCCAATTCTTCTTCTGTTTTTGCATTTTTCTCAAGAGCCACTCGCTCAAATGAAACAGGCTCATACAGCTTTGCTAGCTGCTCAGAAGATAGATTGATTTTTGATGCCGCAATTTGCGTTTTAATTTGCTGCAGACTATTTTGTAATTCTGTAGGTAAAGTCGAATCTGCGATTGTCATAGATTTATACGTAGCCAAAGGAAGGTTTTCTTTATCAAATGAAAGGATCAGTACACCTTTATAGGAGCCTTTTTCTACTTCAGATTGTGCTTTTTTCTCTCCATCCGTATAATTGACCAGTTTAATGTCCTGGTTTACCCCTTTTACATTCTGCTTAAGCGGTTCAAACAGGGCATTTGTTTCGTCAATCACAGCAATTGTATCCTGTTCCTCACCTTTATTAAAAAAGTTAATAATATTCGTCATATTGGTTAAACCAATCATGAGTACCAAAGTGATAGCGGTAGAAATTAAAAATTGTTTTGTTTTTAGCTTACTCGTGTATGTATGAAATAAGATAATCCAGAAGTTATTCATAGGAAGCACCTACTTTCTCGATAAAAATATCATTCAAAGAAGGTTCTTCAAGAACAAACTTTCGGACGAAGCCTTTTCCAACAATATCATTTAAGATTTTTTCAGCGACGTATTCTCCTTCAATCTGTAAATGAATTCCTTCCGTTGTTTGCTTTGTTTTCGTTACCCCTGAATAACTTTTAAGGAAATCCATATTAAAATCCGCATGGATGATCAAATTTTTCTTTCCAAATGACCGTTTAATTTCCTTTAGAGAACCATGAACAATCGGTTTTCCGTGGTGCATAATACATAAATGCTCACACATCTCTTCTACATGCTCCATTCGATGGCTTGAAAACACGATAGTCGTTCCGTTTTCTTTCAAATGTAAGACTGCCTCCTTTAACAGTTCAACATTCACTGGATCAAGGCCACTGAAAGGTTCATCCAAAATCAAAAGCTGCGGCTTATGAATAACAGCAGCAATAAATTGAATTTTTTGCTGATTTCCTTTGGAAAGCTCCTCTACCTTCTTATCCTTATATCCAGGTATCTTAAATCTAGTTAACCAGGAATCTAATTCTTTTAAAGCAGCTTGCTTTTGCATACCTCTTAACCTAGCTAAATACACAATCTGCTCTTTTACTTTTAATTTTGGATATAAGCCTCTCTCCTCTGGAAGATAGCCAATGAGATGACTTGTCGTGTAGTTAATCGGTTTATTGTCCCAAGTAATAGTTCCACTGCTTGGATCTAGCAATCCTAAGATCATTCTAAATGTTGTTGTTTTTCCTGCGCCATTTGCCCCTAAAAATCCAAACATCTCATTTTCTGGAATCGAAATGGACACATCATCAACTGCAGTAAAGGATCCAAACTTTTTTGTCACGTTTTCTAGCTTTAAAACCATTTTTAATTCCCTCCTCTTTAATTATTATACAGGAAAGGATTAAATTACCAAAAAAAGAATTGGATCCTCCTCTAAATTATTTAGTACTCCAAATGAGCATTTTTAGTAAAGAAAACTCGCCAGTCAGCGAGTTTTCTTTATATTTATCTATCAAGCCTTATTCCTCAGCAGTCTTCTTCCACGACTCCCTAAGCCATCTTACAATCTTCGCATCATTATTCTTATTTCTCCGCTTCGTGGCGTTGTTCACAAAGCGCTTGAGTGTATTATAGCCGATTTCGATTTCCTCTGATGCCTTTAACAAGCTGATTTTGCGGCGCTCCATTTCTTTTACAACCATATTCGGCTCCAGCATCTCCTCTGTAATAACAGGCTGCCTTTGCTGCGGTTCTTTCAGGGAGTTAGTCACACTCTCTGTCTGCACGGCTTTTGTCAGCATATCTGTGTAGTGAGGCTCTCTGTCAGCCTGAGGCGCACTGTACGCAGCTAATACATGCTCCTGCTTGCTTAGGACACTATCTAACGTCCTCTCGAAGCCGCTGCTGTCGAATTGGTGTTGCTCCTTTAAAATTGATAGCTTTGCTTTATTTTTACGGACAATTTCCTCTGTCGGGATGACAATAATTTTTTGAGAAAAGAAATACTGCTTCCATCCCTTCGTCCCGATTTTATCGTAATCAAGCTCTTCGACAAAGTTCCATTCCTTAATAATGCTATGCTCCTGCAAATTGTAAAGCACCTTCATAAAGCGATCAACAAGCTCAGTCCCCCGATGACGGCTATTTTCCATCTCCATTTCACGTGCTAGAGTGCCGACTAAAAAGGGCTGTCTCATATTGCGCTTTGATAATCGAATAAACCATTGAATGGCTAAATAACGCGTTAATCGCTTTTCAAATTTCTCGCGGATCGGATGAAATTCCAATGCACTTAAGTCGATAAAGCCTAAGCGCTTATTTTGTTCTAAAAAGGATGTAAGCAGCGGAGTCGGCTTAATTTGACATGCTTGAATACCAACAAAGCGGTCTTTCGTATCATACGCAGCCCGAATTTTCCCGATTTCCACGAGCTTCTCCAAGTCGCGCAATTTCAACGTCTGCATGCCCTCTCCTTCCTCATCCTCAATTTCGATAATCTCCCCTTCATTGAGCGAAATCCAAATGTTCGCGATTGCTTTCACACGGGACATAATTTGAAAACGATCCCGTTCCTTAATTTTAAGCTTATTTGTATTGTGATCCACAACATTTGTTCTCAGCTTTAATACATCCTGTGAATGCAAAAAGAGAAAGCCGTCTGTATCACGCGGCGCGAACAAAAAGAGAAAGCAGAGAATATCAAACACATCGGCTGTCATCTCATCCATGGACGAGAATGCGGAGCGAAGCTGATTCCATTGCACCTGCTCCTCCTCTGTCCAGCCCATATTTGTAAGATCATCCTGCTCCTTGATCCTAGCTAGCAGCTGCAATGCACCGCCAGCATCCTCTACACGGGCCTCATATACCCCCTCCTCCCCTTCATGAGGAGAAAATTTCTGCGGGTTCGTCAAAATATTACGCATGAGATGATATTTATAGTCCATGCTTGTAATAATGCCGCGCTGCTCTCTTGCTTGATGAATCATCATATCATTCATGCTTCTCTCATCGCTATTACGATTAAATTCCTCTACAATATACTCATGCAAAATCGTCGTTAGCTGCTGGTTATACGAATAAAAAATATGATAAATATTATGTTTTGTTAATTTTTGATTTTGCTCTCGTAAGGACCCTGTAATCAGATCATATAAAATTTGAAAGCTGCGTGATACATTCGGATGTTTTTCGCCCCCTACAATACCATGCACATACCGCTCCCATGCCTGAATTACATCAGGCTGATTACGAAATAGCAAGACCGCCTCTTGTAAGATTACTAAATGACAAAGCTCCTGATTTAAAGGAACATGATCAGGGATGTGTATCGTTTGCTGCACCTATTTCACCTCATTATGCCGGTTATCCCCCATATGGATTCATTCTTGTTAATAGATCTATTTCTGTGCAAAGAAAAATTCTCCATTTTGGGACTTACCGTTCAACTCATTTGCCATTTTATCTGCTTTATCATCATACCGTACGTTATGCCATTTTTGCCACTATCAATTTAAAGAAAACTTGCCGATTGGCGAGCCCCGCCTTTGGGCGAAGACAGAGGCGTAATTACACTTACACTGTATTCCTAAAATTTCTCGCTACGTCAAATTGGCTTCCTGCTAGAAATTTATCCTTTCTTACCGTGCATAGAAAGATTGCCATTTTAAAACTTACCGCACAGAAAGTTTGCCATTTAGACCAATTTCCCCATATTTTCCTTATATATGTGCTAGAAATAGCAGCCTACCGTACACCTCCTGAAGAAAACGGCAAGCAGTATCTTGCAGCAAACAATATGCCATTTTACCGTTCATCAAACTTACTGTGCACTTTATATACAGCAGGCCCTGAGCTCTATCCCTTATGGGAGTAGGGAGACACACTTTTTAAATCATGTTCTGTAAAAAGCAGCTGTTTGCCATTTTGCCGCCAGACGAACTTACTGTGCAACGCATAATCTGCCACTTTGCCTTTTCTTTAAACCTACTGTGCAGGACGAGCTTCGACCGCTCCTATCAAAACCCTTGATAACACTGCAATTACAAGTATCCCCCCTGTGCAGCAGCAGCAATAGCTTATTTGCCACTTTGCCGTTTTGCTGAACTTACCCGTGCACCAAAGAATTCCCTAAAAATTTTTCAGCCCTACAGCCACAACGGTTTGAGTGCTCTCCTGCCATTTGCCACTTTCTCTTAGAGAAGCTCATTCGAGAAATATTCATATAGTATAATGCTTTTTGTTGTAAATACTCGAAATTTAGGAAAGGAGGGTATGAGATGAGCCGTAAGCGTACCAAACAAAAAAAGCAGCAAGCCATTAAAATGGATGGCTTCCGCTTTCCGCATCAACTATTAGAAGAGTTGCGCCAGTTCCAGGATCAGCAGCATATTCAGGTGCCAGCAAGCTCCTATGCAGTATTGCTAACTGTACTGCAGCAAATCCATGTAGAGCGCAATAGCCAAGGAAAAGTGCTGGAATACAATTTAGCTCACTGGGCAAGAACACTTCATATGGCATATTCTACTATGCATGCCGGCCGAGAATTCTTAATCCGTCATGGCTTTTTATATGAAGAAATCTTACCGAGCGGTATGCCGGCATTTGTACTGCGGAACTATAAGGAATATACAACGCCTGAACTAACGCAAGGACACGAGCTCAACTACTTTATCGTTCCTCATACCCTCTTCCAAACAAATATTATCGCAGAACTTGTTCGTACGGCGAATCCGGAAGCATTCGAGCTTTTATTCTCCTTACTCAACCAATTCCGTCACGGTGTTGCAAAGCTGCGCAATACAGGAGAGCTTTCATTTGTTGAACAAACTCGCAATATGAGCACATTAAAGGAAAAGCTCGGCAAACGGGCAAAGGCTGTCCGGGAAATGCTGACACTATTTGAAGCTATTTTTGAAATCGAGCTTGTCGGAGTTCAAGTGCGCGGTAAGCAGCTATGGGTCCGGCAAGTAAAGTTCCGTTTAAAGGAAGAATGTGTGAAGGAAAATACAGATGAGTTTAAAGTACAGCCCCTTTTAGCTGCTTTTCAGGAGAATTTATTATATATATTAAACGGTTTAAAAATCCGTTATAAAGCACGTGACCTATTTGATATAATGATTTCATTTAAACAAGAGGTCGTGAATGTAGTGAAATACATAATAAATGAAGAGGGAGATCCGTCCTATTCATATCGGGATAGCTGGTTAGAAACGTTCTTCTACTCCTGTTTATCAAGATTTGAACAGCATATGAAGGAGCAAAAGGAGCCATTTACGTTCCGAACCTCTATTGGTGCCTATTTTCGGACGATCTTCCGCAGGAATTTGCCACATGCCGTGCAGCAGATTCCTCATCCACTGATACATGATGCCAAGGTGCTGGAGTATACAGCTAAAGAACATATCCCAAAACTTCATCTTCTCACAATGTAAGCCCTGTCGAAAAAATGAGCGCGACGAGGGCTATTTGTCGTACAGAAGCGATCTCCACAACGAAGCAATTTATACAAAGAATAGTCACGATCAGCTTCTATATAACCTAGAAATAGAAAAGGTTCCTCCGATTTAACGCGGGGGAACCTTTTTTTTAACAGTATGATATCAAATCACTGCTTCTGTTTTCTTCATATATCAGATAACTGCTTCTATTCCTGAGAATTCCCCATATCATTGCCTCTGTACTGTGGATATTTGATTTACTTGCATGTGAATATGTGAGTTCTTGAATAGAAAGTCTCTTATAATCCTAGAAAAATGCATATATCATAAGGCTTTAGCTATCATTCCTCCAAGATGCTTATATATTTGATTCTTTTATTTTGATTTTATATCTTATGTATTTGAAGAAATACTAATATTGTTTTTTTACTACATAAATGACTCCCAAGTTATACAATTCCATACTAACACTTTTTAAATATTTTGTTACAAAATATGGAAATGTTTTTGAATAAAATCTGAAAATTTCCTCTATAATAAGCTATAATACTTGAAAAAATGTCTTGCGTAATCGAAGTCTTATATAAGACTGGAAAAGGGGATAGAAAATGACGATGATTAGCTTAGTTGTAATCGGTATGATTTGCGGTATCCTTCCCATGATCGTAGGAGTGCTTCAGGAAAAGCTGGAAGTAGGAATGCTTGGACTTTTTCTCTCTGTTGTAAGCGCTATCATATATGGGTGGTATTTAGCCATTCCGATTGCGATCACCTTTACCCTTCTGCTTGTTAAGCCAAAACGTGGTATTCCGGCGGAGGTCATTCCATTTCCTAGTGCAAGAGTAAGATCCTAATGCAAAATAAGCAAGCATCCTAGCGACGCTTGCTTATTTTTGCTTATACTTTAAAAAAGTATAAATCTCCAGCCAGAAACAAGTTTGATATATCTGGAAATTTCAAGAGTGAAGTATCAGTGCAGTTACGCCCCTGTCTGCGTCAATCACTGCATCAAGGCTCTAAGCCCCTGCTTCTTTCACCCTTTGAAATACCGTTTATACAGCGCCTGTGTGCCGCTATTCTCTTCTCCATGCTCCGCAAGCTCCTCATACATCCGCTTCGCTAGGTCGAGTCCCGGCATCTCTATATTCATCGCCTCCGCCTCAGCAAGTGCAATGCCCATATCCTTAATAAAATGCTTAATATAAAAGCCCGGCTCAAAATTGCCTTGTATCATCCGCGGTGCTAGATTGCTTAATGACCAGCTGCCAGCTGCCCCAGTTGAGATGCTCTCAAGCACTCGCTCTGGAGCAAGACCAGCTTGCTTTGCATAAGCGATCGCTTCACATACACCAATCATATTGGACGCAATAGCAATTTGATTGCACATCTTCGTATGCTGTCCGCTGCCGGCTCCGCCCTGCAGAATAATATTTGTTCCTAATAGTTTCAGCACAGGAAGGCAAGCTTCATACACTTCCTGTTCACCTCCTACCATAATGGCAAGACGAGCCTCCTTTGCACCGACATCTCCGCCAGAAACAGGTGCATCCAGTGTGTGCATGCCGCGTACCTTCGCTTCATCGTAAATCCGCTTTGCAAGCGTCGGCGTCGAAGTTGTAAAATCAATAAAAATCGTCCCTGGCTTTGCGCTCTGCATCATTCCTTCGTCTCCAAGATATGTACTTTCCACATCGTGCGGATACCCAACCATTGTCATGACAACATCCGCCTTCTTGGCAATAGCAGCCGGAGATTCCTCCCACACTGCCCCTTCTTGCACAAGCTCATCCGTCTTCGCTTTTGTTCGATTATAAACATGTACAGGGTAACCAGCCTTCAGTAAATGACGCACCATGCTTTTCCCCATCACACCCGTGCCGATAAATCCAATCACCGCTTCCGATGTAAGCTGCTTCATCTCGCCCACTCCTTTTATCATGGCTTATTGAAAAGCACTATACTGCTATATCCGCTTTTCTTATGTAGACTTCCCTATAAGGATACCACTTTTTTCCGTCATTCTCATTACACAAATTAAGAAAAGCGGACAGGGTCCACCTTTTATGGCAGCGTAGGGGTGGGCCGGAGTAAAAGGCGCTTTTTGCCGTTCAGCCTGGAGTCTGCCATTTTGGGCCTTGGGAGCTAGCCATCACCCCGAAAAGCTATCCTTTCCTATCTTGCGCCGACTGGCGAGCCCTGCCCCCCGGGCGTAGCCCTACTTATACTGTATTCCTAAAAATTTCTCCCTACGTCGAATTGGCTTCCGGCTAGAAATTTATCCTTTCCTACAGTACGAAAAAGTCGCAACTCACAAGCTGCGACTTTTCCCTTACACTTTATCTTTTCTCTCCCGATATAAACATACTTGATTTTTACCCTTTTGCTTCGCCTCAGACAGTGCCTCATTAGCACGCTGAACGAACTCCTCGCGACTCAGACCGGCTGAATACTCCGCCACTCCAAAGCTTGCCGTTAGCTTCGAAATGCCTGTAAATTTTTTTGTTTCAATAAAAAATCGAAGAGATTCGGCAATAACAAATGCCTGCTTACCCGTTGTATTAGGCAGAAGAAGAACAAACTCCTCTCCTCCCCAGCGTGCAAATACGTCATTCGTGTGTAGATGCTTAGAAACAAGATCAGCTATTTGCGCCAATACTAGGTCTCCGTGGTCATGTCCATATGTGTCATTCACCTTTTTAAAATCATCCACGTCAAATATAACAACAGATAGAGGTTTTCTACGCCTTTTTGCCAGATTCCATTGTTCCTGCAATAGGGTTTGAAATTTAAAGCGGTTGTAAATATTCGTTAAAGAATCAATCGTTGCTAAACGCTCGTTCTCCTTATACTCCTTCTCAATCTCCGTAATATCCGTTCCAATTACAAGAAACCGTGACATATCATCAGGAATGGCAACAGACCGTACAAGAAATACAAACTCTTCTCCCACACTGTTCATCATTTTGACCTTCTTGCTTCCCGCTAGGCAATCATCAATCCAAGCAAGCTTATTAAACGGAACATAATAGCCTTTTTCTTCTAAAAAGGCATCGGCAAAGGTAATATTATTCTCTTGATAAGCTGATAAGTCCTCATAGCCAAAAAAATGAAGAAAGGTTGTGTTACAGTCGGTAACTTCATCATCCTCCACAATAAACAACAAATCACTTTGAAATTCCATTAGTGTACACAGCATACTTTTTTGCAATTCAGCTTCTTTTTCAAGAGATATTTTATATAAGCTTTCATGAAGAATTTTTAATACAGCCTGCGGGGTAATGGGTGGCATAACAAAATGCTTCACCCCTAAAGAGAGGAGTTTCATGACTGAGTCGGAATCAACATCCTCGCATATAACCACAACCCGCGTTTTATCGTGTTCCATTCTTTCTACAAATGAGCAAGCAGCGTCTCCAGAGACATGTAAAATCACAATATGCGGCTTCACCCTTTGAAAGGTGCTCCAACCTTCCTCGATTCCGTTTGCTGGAAATAAGCATTTTGGCTTCCAATCCTCTGTTATCGGCTGCATCTGACCTCCTTCTTCTACATACAATACATTTACTTCCAGGTCCTTCAACAAATCTTGAAAAATCGTGTTTGTTAACAGGAAATGCAATAATCTGATCACACGCTCGTCACTCACTTCGTTTTTAAGAAAAGCGGATACGGCCTGTTTTTGCTCCCGCAGTAAAATGTCTTCACTGCAAAGGTTATATATTTGTTTAGGCAGAGAGGAATACTTTACTGCGGGAGCAGACCGTGAGAACTATCAAAGCTCCCATATATCTATCCTTACTTTGGACAAAAACTATAGAAGTTCCATCTTTGTATTGTATGAGCAGGAAATGCAAACTGTCTGTGTGAATGTCCTTTTTCTAAAAAAATCTTAAATCGGGCATACTATCCACAACACGTGCAAAATACTTGAATCCCCACAAGCAGATATTATATTCTAAGATAGGATAATACTTCTAAAGAAAACTCGCCGATTGGCGAGCCCTGCCTTTGGGCGAAGACAGAGGCGTAGCCCTACTTATACTGTATTCTTAAAATTTCCGACTACGTCGAATTGGTTTTCATCTGGAAATTTATACTTTCTTACAGTGTAAAAAATGAGTCAGATAATTTTTGGAGTTAATAAAGAAACATGGAGGATACAGCAATGGCAGATTTTTTCACAGTACTCGAGGAGCGTACATCTACGCGGGCATACAACCCAGAAAAGGAAATCACAAAAGAAGAGTTAACAGAATTGTTAAATGCAGCTGGCAAAGCACCATCTGCTTGGAATCTGCAGCACTGGAAATTTCTTGTATTCCATGGAAAAGACGTACAGCAGCGCTTGCTTTCCATCGCTTATGGACAACAGCAGGTTGTAGATGCTTCAGCAGTAATCGCGGTGCTGGGGGACTTAGAAGCGAATCAAAATGTTGACGATGTGTTCGGTCCGCTTGTGAAGGAAGGCTATATGACGCAGGAAGCGTTTGACCGTTTGGCTCAAAACGTAGCCAGCGCCCATAACAATGCGCAATACTCACGCGATGCTGCTGTTTGTAACGCATCTCTTGCAGCAATGCAATTTATGCTTGCGGCAAAAGCAAAGGGCTGGGACACTTGTCCGATTGGCGGTTATAATGCGAAGGCACTTGTTGAAGAGTTCCAGGTTTCCGAGCGTTATCTGCCGATCATGCTGATTACTTTAGGAGAAGCAAGTGTAAAAGGACATCCTTCCTCTCGCATGGATATTTCACGCACTACAGAATGGATGTAATCGGAAAAGCCGGAAGCTTACACCATCATCAAGCGGTACAGAAGACGGGGGATCATTCATCCCTCGTCCTTTTGTATACCCAGAGGCAAATAATACGCTACATTATTCGTGATCTTTCCCCCAACGCGGCAGCCAATGCTGCTTGCGCGTCCATTTAGCAAAAAACTCCCGTACATCATATGGCCATCCTGCTTCTGTCCGTTCACATCTATTTGCAGCACAGGCAAATCAACATACTGCTGATATACAAAGCCATAGGCTTCATATGATTTCTGCGTCTCCTCCAGCGTTTTGCTTCCTTTGCCGTCATACAGTTCCACCGTATCACCTTCACGACCAAATATAGGCTTCTTGACATACGGCATGCGCTTCATCAAAAATGTATCTTCTTCTAAATAAGTAGGTAAAAAATGCTTTGCAATCCATTCATGCTCCTCATCGCTAAAAAACGAATTTCGCTCCTCATGAAGCCCCCAAATCACAGCTTGAACAGCTTTATTTTGCAGCAGGAAGGCTGATGGAGGATTAATGACCTTCAATTTCCCAGCGCATACTAAAGATAAAAGCATATGGCCAATCGGGGCTCCGGCTTCATCGTAATCAAGTAGCAGACTTTCAATTGGAAACGTTTGTCGATATAGTACATCTATTTTTTTTCCTTTCTCATCATATAGCCCCTCATGAGGAATAATTTGCAGCTTGTCGAGTGGCACAAACCGCGATGCTTTTCCATACAGCTGTTGTAAATACAGGACAGTTAAACGATCCTCGTCATTATCTTCATGAGCGGTAAATACAATGTATGCATCATCTCTTCCCGCTGATATATCAACGGCCTCTTGTACTGCCATCTGCAGCTTATACGCTTCTCCCTCATTTACATCCGCACATCGAAAGTGCGCACATACTTGTTTATTTACGGAAAACAGCTCCTTAATAAAGGTCGGTGTATCAGCATTTAACTCCATCACCTTAAAGCCTTCATTGCTTTCTACAAAATCCAAGCGAGCAATGACGCTTTCTGAAAGTGAAGATGTGAGACGCAGAAATGGGATTGCTTCCTTTGGATAATACATCGCAAGCAAAGTTTCCTCATCAAGGCGGCGAAGAAGCGAAGCCACCTTAAAAAAAATATGGCTTGCGCGTGTAGACGCCTCTCGTAGTTGCTCTGTTGTCTCCTTTGAAATAAGCAGCACATCATATAAAGCATAGGGCTGACCGTACAAATCTGGCCAAAAGTCGTGAATTGTATTATAAAAGGAAATGCGATCACTCATGAGCCGCTCACCGCTGAACCAGACCCGAAGCCTTTTTTAAACCCTGGACTTTGTTTATACTTCTGATAGGGAGCATAAGCATGCAGAGCCTGACGTGATTGGAACCATGTTCCACCGTAAAAATAATGACCGTAATAGCGAGAGGTTCGATCGTCACACTCCCAGACTCCATCATCATAATCAAACTCATATTCTCCGCAGCTTAAATCATCTGGCTTAGGGGGAAGTGCTTCGTCCTTGCCGCAGCCCACTGTTCCGAGAACTGCAAATATACCAATCATCATATTTGTTGTTTTGGTCATGGGTAGCCTCTCTTTCGTATGTAGTTTCTTCTATAATTTATGATATGATGTAGAAGAACAAGATGAAAGGAGAAAATTCTCATGCATCTTACCTATTACTTACAGAAGGACGACCAAAGCTATGAAGCTTTCTATACATATAAGGAAGGCGCTATCGATGCAAATGAAGTTTATGCAAGACAGCTGTGTGAGTACTTTATTGTAAATGGCTCGCAGTATCGTCTGCTTTCGAACGAAATGGATGGAAATGAAGAGATGCTTATCATTGAGCATCTCGGGGCTGCCGCTGCATTGCCGGGGGAAATATTCTACAAAAATGAAGGCATTCATCTTGAGTTTCGTGAATATCTTTCTCCTTCTCATATGCCTCTTTTGTATACATTACAGATCAATCCGTACGGACGGGGACATTGGGAAGTGATCCGCTATTTGCTGAAGGATTATGTTGATGTTCCGACAATCGGTATTTGCAAACGGGATTCGGCAGAACTGGATGAAGATCGGCGCTGCTATGTTCTGTATGTCACGAGAACAGTCTAACAAGCATGGTTTTTACATCCATGATATAATGGTAGAAAAAGAATATAAACGGAGGAAGATGAATTTGAAGTTGCATGGAAGCTTTATGGCGGTTCTTTGCTATGTTGTAACCGTTTTGCTTCTTTATTTGATTGGTGATGTTTTTACTATTCCATGGCTGCAGCTTGCAAAAGGAGCTCATACAGAAACGTCATTACACTCCCTTTTGCCTCTGGCCTTCGCTATTCCTGTGTATATCATTGTTCGCTTGAAAACAAGACGTGTGTAAAGAAAACTCGTCGATTGGCGAGCCCTGCTCTTATACGGTATTCCTAACATTTCTCACTACATCGAATTGGCTTTCTAGCTCGAGAAATTTATATTTTCAAAAACAAGCAGCGCACCTCCGAAAAACAAGCTGAATATGCTATACATAAGGAGGTGCCGCCATGTGGGCATTTGACTTTCCAAGGCGCTATGAGGCTGAGGATCGCTTCGTTCGTTCAGAGAGCCCGGAAGCTGACATTTTACAAGATATTTCTCCAGGGCAGCGAGTCGCAATTTGGTTTCATGAATCCGGATTTATTAAGGGCCAGTTTGAAGGCTTTCAAAGGAGCTATGCCTTATTTTTAGTAAAAGACAATGTAATGCGTATTCGTATCAGCGCGATTCAAGCTGTTGCTATTTTGTAAATATGTAAGAAACATGAACTGAGCACGGGGATATTCCCGTGCTCTTTTGATTTGCAATTAGTCTTCGAAATCTTCCATAAAATCGTCATCGTCGTATCTACCACCAGTTGCGAACGGTGCAACCGCATTAATCCTTCTTGGTAATAGACGAGTTAAGCCTGGGAAGCCATTAAAGTTATCTAGCAATACAAAGCCATTTTGGAAGCCTTGGAAAACGCCTGTTGCTGGCGGTTGGCTATCGTACTGTAGTCTTACTCTTGTACCAGGGCTTAATTGGCGGAGAAATGGAGTTAAGTCATTCACCCCTGCCACGTTAGTGTTGTTATAGTTGTTGTTGTTGCTATAGTTATAGTTACCCATATTATTCACCTCCCTATAATCATATTAATAGTCGGAACAAGCCTTATTGGAAAAGGAGATTATTGCTGAGGAATTAGCCTTAGTAACGTCCTCCACCGGAAGGAGAAATCGCGTTGATTCTGTTTGGTAATAGACGAGTCAAACCAGGAAAGCCATTAAAGTTATCTAGCAAAACAAAGCCGTTTTGGAAGCCTTGGAAAACGCCTGTTGCTGGAGGCTGGCTATCGTATTGTACAGTCACTCTTGTGCCAGGGCTTAATTGACGGAGAAATGGAGTAAGGTCGTTTACAGATGCTACATTGGTGACGTTGTGGTGGACGTTGTGGTGGACGTTGTGGTGGTTTTCCTTTTTGTCATGACCGCCGCATCCCCAGAAGCTGTTTCCATAGTTACCGTTAAAACTCATACTATCTCACCTCCTTTATACTGTTGATACATGATATGCATGAAAAGGGGACGAGGTGTACAGGCTCTTGTGGAAGTTTTACATAAATAAGGCTATGAAGTTCATAAATTTTTCTAGAGTTTTCTCTTCTCTATTTCTGTTTTTTCGCGCGGATGAGTAGGATGGGGGTATGCCTACGAATGGAACTATGTTTCTCGAGTGTAAGGAAAAGGTTAATAGATTGTTTCAACAATAGAAAACGACCCTGCTAAAAATTAGCAAGGTCGTTTTCTATTAGATGCTCTTTACAAGCTCAACTACCTCTTCAGCAGTTGCCATTTGTAATGCTTTTTGTGCAAGTTCTTCCATTTGAGACTTAGAAAGCTTGCGCATTTGTGTTCTTGCTGCAAGAATAGACGTTGCGCTCATGCTGAACTCGTCTAGTCCTAAGCCGATAAGAAGCGGAATCGCAAGCGAGTCGCCCGCCATTTCGCCACACATGCCAGCCCATTTTCCTTCTTTATGAGCTGCATCGATAACCATTTTTACAAGACGTAAAATGGACGGATTGTATGGCTGGTACAAGTACGCTACTTGCTCATTCATACGGTCTGCTGCCATTGTGTATTGAATTAAGTCATTTGTTCCGATTGAGAAGAAATCAACTTCCTTCGCGAATACATCAGCAAGTACGGCAGATGCAGGGATCTCTACCATCATACCAACTTCGATGCTGTCAGATACAGTCACGCCGCTTTGTACAAGCTTGTCCTTCTCTTCAAGAAGCACAGCCTTTGCTTGACGGAACTCGTCTACAGTCGCGATCATTGGGAACATGATTTTTAGGTTGCCATACACACTTGCACGAAGCAATGCGCGAAGCTGCGTACGGAACACGTCTTGCTCATCTAGGCAAAGACGGATTGCACGATATCCAAGGAATGGGTTCATTTCCTTTGGAAGATGTAAGTATGGAAGCTCTTTATCGCCGCCGATATCTAGTGTACGAACAACAACAGGCTTTCCTTCCATGCTTTCCAGAACAGTTTTGTATGCATCAAATTGCTCTTCTTCTGTTGGAAGATTGTCGCGGCCCATGTATAAGAATTCTGTACGGTATAAGCCGACACCTTCGCCGCCATTATCAAGTACACCTTTTACATCCTTTGGTGTTCCGATGTTGGCAACGAGCTCAACTTGATGTCCGTCAGCGGTTACTGTATGTTCATTTTTTAATTTCGCCCATTCTGCTTTTTGTGCTTCGTGGTTCGCTTTTTTCTCTTCGTAAGCGCGAAGCTCCTCAGCAGATGGATTTACGACTACATTTCCATCTAAGCCGTCTACGATAACAAGGTCGCCATTTTTAATTTGCTCCATAACAACCTTTGTACCAACAACTGCTGGAATTTCCATAGAACGTGCCATAATCGCTGAGTGAGACGTACGTCCGCCGATATCTGTTGTAAAGCCTTTTGCATATGTGCGGTTAAGCTGTGCTGTATCAGAAGGTGTTAAATCTTCAGCGATAATGATAACTTCTTCAGAAATTGTGCTTGGATTTGAGAAGTTAATTCCTAATAGATGCGCTAATACACGTTTCGTTACGTCACGAATATCAGCAGCACGCTCTTTCATATACTCGTTATCCATGCCTTCGAACAAGCCGATGAACATGTTAGCGACTTCATTCATCGCAAACTCAGCATTTAGAGCCTCGCTATTGATGCGGTCTTTTACTGGGTTTACAAGCTCTGGATCATTAAGTACGAGAAGGTGCGCCTCAAAGATTGCAGCCTTATCTGCACCAAGCTCCGTCAAAGCGCGGTCTTTAATGGCAGAGAGCTCACCCTTTGATGTTTCAAGCGCTGCTTCTAAGCGCGCCACTTCAGCTGCTGCATCAGCAACAGATTTTTTTTCAATAGTGAAGTCAGGATTTTCCAAACGAAATGCTTTTGCAATTGCGATTCCGTTGGATGCGGCAATCCCTTGGATATGAAGTGTCATTATTCTCCTAGACCTTCGCTTTTCATTGTATCTTCAATAGCTGCTAAGGCTTGAGCCGCATCTCCACCGTTGGCAGTAATTGTGATTGAGCTTCCTTCTTGAATACCTAAAGACATTACACCCATGATGGACTTTAGGTTTACAGTTTTTCCTGAATACGCTAATTGGATATCAGCATTGAATTTGCTTGCAGTGTTTACAAGAAGTGTTGCAGGACGAGCATGAATACCAGCATGGCTAGTTACTTTAAAAGTTTTTTCCATAATGATGGTCCCCTTTTTTCTGTATAGTTATTATTAAAAACCTATAGTAAGCAACGTATTTGCATTGCTTACTATAAGCTATGAGCCATTTTAATACTTTTTATTTAATAGCTACAACGTCTTTTTCACCTTTTGCTACGTTGCCTTGCTTTTTAATAACGATTTCCTGTCCTTCTTTTAGGTTTGTGAAGACTACAGGAGTCATAACCGAAGGCGCATTTGCTTTCACGAAGTCTAGGTCTACCTTCAACAATGGTTGTCCTTGTTTTACTTTATCGCCTTGGCTCACAAGAAGCTCAAAGCCTTCACCATTTAATTTTACTGTATCAATACCGAAGTGGATTAAAATTTCTTTTCCGCCTTCAGATAAAATACCGATAGCATGTTTTGTCGGGAACGCATTGATGATTTCACCGTTTACTGGAGATACAACTGTACCTTCTGCTGGTTCAATCGCAAAGCCATCACCCATCATTTTTCCTGCGAATACTTGGTCTGGAACTTCTGTGATTGGAACAAGCTTTCCTTCAATTGGAGCCACGATTACTTCTTCTTTAGTTGCCGCCGCTTGCTCTGCTTTCACTGGCTGCGCCGGTTGTACTTCCTTCACAATTTGCGGTGTACGACCTTTCATGATGTCATGAATTTGTGATTTCAATGTATCGGATTTTGGCCCGAAAATCGCTTGAATGTTGTTACCTACTTCTAATACGCCTGCTGCGCCAAGTGCTTTTAAGCGTGATTTATCAACATTCTTTTGATCTGCAACCTGTACACGTAAACGAGTGATACAAGCATCTAAAGAAGCGATATTTTCTTTACCGCCAAGAGCTGCTAGGATTTCATGCGGAAGCTCTCCTGCGGAGGCTACTGGACCTTCTTCATTTTCTTCTACTACTTCACGGCCTGGTGTTTTCAAATCCCATTTGCGGATTGCAAAACGGAATCCGAAGTAGTAAATAACTGCGAATGCAAGACCAACTGGAATTACTAACCACCACGCTGTACGGCCTGGAAGAACCCCGAACAATAGGAAGTCAATTAAACCACCAGAGAATGTCATACCAATTTTCACATTTAAAATATCCATAATCATGAAGGAAAGACCAGCAAACACAGCGTGAACTGCGAATAATACAGGAGCCAAGAACAAGAATGAAAATTCGATTGGCTCAGTGATACCTGTTAAGAAAGATGTTAATGCGGCAGAACCTAAGATACCTGCTGCCATTTTTTTATTTTCTGGACGTGCTTCATGATACATTGCTAATGCAGCTGCTGGAAGACCGAACATCATGAATGGATATTTACCTGTCATGAACGTACCAGCTGTCAAAGGAGCACCATCTTTTAATTGAGCAAAGAAAATCTTTTGGTCACCGTGTACAATGTTTCCTGCTTTGTCTGTATATTGACCAAATTCATACCAAATTGGAGTGTAAAATACGTGATGCAGACCAAATGGAATTAAAGAACGTTCTACCAATCCGAACACAAATGCCGCAACTGTTCTGTTTGCATCAATTACGTTATGAGAGAATGCGTTTAACGCGTGCTGTACTGGAGGCCAGATAAAGAACAGCACTAAACCTAAAAGTAATGAAAATGCCGCAGTCGCAATCGGAACGAAACGCTTCCCTGCAAAGAATCCTAAGTAAGAAGCAAGTTCAATGTTAAAGTACTTGTTATAGCAATATGCCGCTAGGACACCGACAATAATACCGCCGAACACACCTGTTTGCAGCGTCGGAATACCAAGAACGTTTGCAAATGAAGGATCAGTACCAATTTTGTCAGCTGTTACACCTGCAATTACGCTCAGTGTTTTATTCATAATTAAGTAACCAACGATGGCTGCTAAGCCGGCAACACCTTCACCGCCTGCTAGCCCTACTGCTACCCCTACCGCGAACAGAAGTGGCAGATTATCAAAAACAACGCCGCCTGATTGCTCCATAACTTTTGCAATCATAACGAACCAGTCAGTTGTTAATGCTGGAATACGATCTGTAAGTGCCGGATTTTGGAATGCATTACCAAGCGCGAGCAAAATACCTGCCGCAGGCAAAATCGCAACCGGAAGCATGAGCGCTTTCCCGACTTTTTGAAGCACACCAAATAATTTTTTAAACATTTGGACTCTTCCTCCTTTTTAGGGTTTTTATTTTTTATGCTCGACAAACATAAAAAAGGCATGAGGAAAAAGGCAGAAAATAGCTGTTCAAGGGTAGTATACCCCTATGATCAGCTATCATTCCGAGCCCTTCTTCACTCATGCCTGATCGAATCAGTAACACGTGTCGAACGAGATAAATAATAGCAATATTCAACTGTTACAGGCCGCAAACGGCTTTCTGAAGAAACCTTGCGACTTTTGTCGAAACATAGTGCTTACGAAAAATATTATACACAGTACATGTAAGCGATTCAATACTTTTTATTTTTATTTTTATATTTTTTTAAACATCCGACCCTAGTTCGGCGTTTTTCCTTGCGCGAGGCGCTGCAGATGCATCGTGAGGTACACTGTTTCCGCCTCATACACCGAAAGCTGCAATTGCTGCTCCATTACCCTTACAAGCTTCCATGCTACAGCATAAGCAGTTGGATATTCCTCCCGCAAAATTTCTGCAAATCGCCTTGGCTCCTCTACCTGTTCTCCGTTCCTCACACGTTCAATTGTATAATGCAAATGTCGAATGAGACGAAGGTAATGAACGCTGTCGCGGGCCAGTTCAATCTGTAGATGCTCTTCGATCAGAGTAATTAAGCGCGAGATCAAACGGGAATTTTGATTGACAGATGATACTTCCGAGTTTGTAACCGAGCTGTAAATGTGCAATGCAATAAACCCGACTTCTCCTTCAGGGAGTGAAATGTTTAACCTTTCATTCAGCATTTCAATAACGCCTTTAGCAATCTCATATTCCTGAGGATACAGCGCTTTCGTCTCTAGCAAAAATGGGTTGTCCATCGCAAAGCCTTGCTTCAGCCGCTTAATTGCAAATGCAATATGATCAGTGAGTGCGATATGAATATGTTCATTTAACGGCTCACTTACCCGGTCTTGAATGTACAGCATAATATCGTTCATAAGCTCAATCAATCGTTCACTCACATGCGGAACAAGCGTTTTGTATTGTTCTCGTTCCCGTTCATTTGTCAAAATAAACATTTTCTCGATTGTCTCTGCGGATAGTTGGTCTCCCGTCTTCTTTCCGAATCCGATTCCTTTGCCAATCACGACAACCTCTTCATGCTCCGGATGGGAGGCGATGATGACGTTATTGTTAAGCACTTTTTGTACTTCAAGCCCTTCTCTCATATATCCTCCACCTTTATGCGAAAAACAGTCTGTCTCCATGTTACAAAACCAGTGCTTTATCGTCAATGCAAAACAACTGCCAATACAAGGCTCTTCCTTTTAGACATCGGCTGTCCTGACGACTATAATGGATATAACTATATTTCTAACATAGCATTCCACTAAATAAAAAGGAGCGGTTATCTATGATCAAAATGTTTGTAAGCGATATCGACGGCACAATGATGCAGCACGGGGGCATTATTGATAAAGAGGATGTGCAGGCACTGCGTAGGATGGCTGAAGAAGGTGTCATTCTTTGCTTTGCATCCGGCCGATTAGATAATGAAATTGCCGCGTTGATGAAGGATATCGGTACAAACTTTCACCGTATTAGCGTAAATGGTGTATTTGTTTACACGCATGACAACGAACAGCTGTTGAACGCCTCCTTCGAGCCAGATATTTTACCGCAATTGCTTGCAATATCAAGCGGCGAAAAATTTATTCGTTATATCAGTGATGAGCATAATTATTATATTGAGAAAAAAAGCCCTTTCATTTTGGAATTAGAAGAAAAAGCCAAACTGCATTCCGTTGAGGAACCGAAGTTGCTGGATAAGGTTGGGAAAACAATATTTCCTCACAAAATCTCGATCGGCGGCAATGAGGCTGCTTTAGTAGAACTGCAACAGGAAATCGAGGATCGCTTCGCGGGAAAAGTGAGCACCTTTATCTCGGCAAAGGAGTGCCTCGACATTATGCCAGCTAGTGTAAGCAAGGGAGCAGCTGTTTCCGTATTGCTCGAGCAGCACGGCGTACGAGCTGATGAAATGGCATGCATTGGCGATTCCTATAATGATATTCCTATGTTTCAGCTCACGCCGCACAGCTTTGCCATGAAGGATGCAGACAAAGAGGTAAAACGGCATGCCGGGCATGTAGCGGCATCCGTAAAAGAAGCCGCAGAATACGTTCGTATGCATAATCAACAAACTGTGTAAGAAATGCCGGCCACAAGACTTAAGAAACCGTAGCAGTTCCCTGTGCAAGGAGAATCTTCAAGAGAAGCAATCCACAGAGCTGTTAACCTATACATAATTATAAAAACATACTGCTATATAATCACTATAAGCAGTATGTTTTTATAATTTCAAAAAGAATACATTTCCAGCTGGAGGCAAATTCGATGCAGCAGGAAATTTGGGGAACAAAGTGTAAATGCAACTACGTTTCTGTCTTCGCCAATCGGCGAGTTTTCTTTACAAGATTAAGAAAGTATATAACTTTTCGGGGTGATGTCTTAGCTCCCTAGGCCCAAAATGGCAGACTTCAGGCTGAACCTCCGCAAAAGGCAAAAAGCACCTTTTACTTTGGCCCACCTCTACGCTGCCATAAAAGGCGGGCCTTGTCCGCTTTTCTTTATGTGTAATCTGCTCATAGGTAGAATAACCTTAGCTTATCGCAACAACGGCAACGGTAGACCGCCTTGTATTTGCAAGCTGTTTCCATCCGTCTCCATTTCCACATCACCGTCAGCGGTTGTATACACTTGAATGCCAAATTTCCGAATCCGCTTCATCACACTCCGATGAGGATGACCGTATGGATTTCCTTTTTCGTAAGAAATAACGGCAAATTGAGGATACACATTCTCCAAAAGCAACCGTCCTGTTGAGGTATAAGAGCCGTGATGACCGATTTTCAGAACATCCGCATGAACAGGATACGTTTGAATTATTTTCTTTTCTGTCCTTACATCTGCATCTGCCATAAGCAGGAAATCGGCCTTCTTATATCTAATTTTCAGCACAATGGAAGACTCGTTGTTTTGCAGTTTTCTTTTTCCAGTATTCAGTACTTGGATGGATACGTCCGGATCCATTTGCAGGAATTTTCCTTCCTCTGCGGGAATAAAGGGAATTCGTCGCTTTTTCACGCTGCGTACGTACATATGATAGGTGAGTGTACCATAAGGTTTACCGCTATCTAGCACCATAGCAACCGGCACCTGCTGAATAATAGGAATTAACCCGCCGATATGATCCATGTCTGGATGCGTGCTGACAACCAAATCAAGACGTTTAATCCCTTTTTCAATGAGCTTATTCATAATTACTTCCCCCGCCTCATGCGGTCCTCCATCAATAAGCACCGTCTTTTGATTTGGCAGAACAAGCAAAGTTGCATCCCCTTGTCCAACCTGCAAAAACATAATCTTTAGCTTATTAGATTGCTCCTGCTCTGAAATGAACTTACTTGCCTGTACAGCGAAATCATGTGTAGCATACGAAACACCCGACAATTGGAGGCAAAAGAGAACAGACAAGCCAAAACATATAACCCGTATCCACTTCATACAACAGCCTCCTTTTTCTGCTTATTATGAGGCGTTTACTTTATTTTCATGTATATAAATTGCGGATTGTCGATCCTTGCTCTTGGGCGAAGACAGAGGCGTAATTGCCCCTATACTTCATTCCTAAAATTTCTCGCTACGTCGAGTTGGCTTCTGTCTGGGAATTTATAGTTTCCTACAATACAAAAAAGCCCGACAGTTGTCAGGCTTCTTGTTCCACAGGGAGTTCACGAAGCGAATCAAAAAATAAATCTGCTTCGTTCATATTCTGCACTTCCTCTGGCAGCGGAGGAAGCTCTTTTAATGTTTTCAATCCGAATGTATCTAAAAATTCCTTTGTTGTACCATATAAAATTGGACGCCCTGTTCCCTCGGCTCGCCCGATTTCCTTCACCAGCAAGCGGGAAATGAGTGTTTGCAGCGCCTTTTCCGTCTTCACGCCGCGAACCTCTTCAATTTCCGTTCTTGTAATAGGCTGGCGGTATGCTATAATTGCAAGCGTTTCAAGCGCCGCCTGCGATAAGGAAGACGACATAGGCGTTTCAATAAGCTTCTTGTAGTAGGAGGCATGCTCCTTTTTTGTTGTTAGACGATATGTCTGTGCATATTGAACAATTTGCAAGCCGCAGCTAGGTCTCTGATAGTCCTCCTGCAGCTGCTGTAAAAGCAATTGCACCTCTCCCTTCTCTAATTCTAGTACACCTGCAATCTGTTCAAGATAGATTCCTTCATCTCCAGAGATGAAGAGAAGCCCCTCAACGACTGCTTTTTGTTCTGCACGTTCCAACACAATCTCCTCCTCTATGTTTGAAAGACATAAATCTCGTCAAAATTACGCTCCTGCTCGATCATGATGAGCTTTTTTTTCATCAGCTCCAACACAGCTAAAAACGTAACAACTATTGCTTCCCTGTCATCTTGCCCAAACAAATCAAAAAACCGCTGCCGGCCTCCACTTAACCTCACACGCTTCATTACTTCATCCATCTGTGCCTCAATGGAAATTTCCTGACGCGTAATAGTTGTCGTAATTGGCCGCTGGAGCGTTTTACGCCGCATCAGCTTTTGAAAGGCTGCAAGCATGTCGTACAGCGTAACATCCAGCGGTATACGTTCGTCGCTATCCTGCCCTTGAAACGGACTTAAGTCGGCCGGAGGGCGTGTAAACAGCTGGGCACGTTCTCCCTCTCGCTCCTTTAATTCCGTTGCGGCTTCTTTATATTTCTTGTATTCTATTAAACGCTCCATCAGCTCCTGACGCGGATCCTCCGTAAGCTCCTCGCCATCTTCGGACCATTCCTCTTCATGCTTAGGAAGGAGCATTTTGCTTTTCATAGCCAGCAGCGTTGCCGCCATAACCAAAAACTCGCTCGCCACATCCAGCTGAAGCTCCTGCATCGCATGTATGTACGATACATACTGCTCCGTAATGGTTGCAACAGGGATATCGTATATATCGATTTCATAACGATTGATTAAATGTAAAAGTAAATCTAAAGGGCCTTCAAAGGCATCAATTTTAACATTGTATTGCACGATACATCCCACCAATTCCTTAATACCGCCGGGGCTTCTGCTCGAGAAGACCAAACGGCAGAACATTATAAGTATAGAGCATCCGGATGAACTATCCAACCGTTCTTAGAAAAAGTCAGAAATTCTTTTATTTGGAACTAGACATTCGCCCACGCAACGGGGCTTATGTCCTACATATGATAACACTGTAATGAAGCAAACAATTATGTAGGAGGTTCAAAAACTATGGGTGATCATGTGGGAGGACATCATAGCGGATTTGCTTTAATTGTGGTGTTGTTTATTTTGTTAATTATCGTTGGTGCAGCTTGCATCTGCTGGTGACCCGAAGGCAGCCGGATTTCCTTCCGGCTGCTTTTTCTTGATTATGGTAAAATGGTAGGTAAATCAAATTTGTTAGCTTAAATTTCTTACACTTTATTCCTAAGATTTCCTGCTGCGTCGAGTGGCTTCTGGCTGGAAACTTATGCTTTCTTAAAGTGTTACAAAGGGGCTCTGTACATGTATCCAAACGCATACATACAATACTTAATTCATTTTCATGGAGACCGTGATTATTTTGAATGTCATGAAATTTTGGAGGAATATTGGAAGGAGGAGCCGCGCGGCCAGCGAAAGCCGCATTGGGTCGGGCTGATTCAAATTGCGGTTTCCTTATATCATCAGCGCCGCGGCAATTGGAAAGGCGCTGCGCGCATGATGGAACATGCCCTTGCCATCTTACAGAAAGAGGAAGCGGCAGTTAGAGCGCTTGGACTTGATTATGAATCATTGCTGCGTCTCTTAGGCAACCAGCTCGATGATATAATCCATCAGCGAGCTTACAAAAGTATCATGCTCCCGATTGCTGATGGCGGGCTAACCGAGACATGCATCCGCCAATGTGAGAAGCTGGGATTCCAATTCGGAAGCAACAGTGATATGGCGAACTTGTCTCTCCTTCATAGGCATACGCTGCGCGATCGAAGCGAGGTTATCGCTGAACGACAGCGCCAACTGCAAAAAAGAAAGCAGAGATGATTGCTCTGCTTTCTTTTTTGCTTCTTTTCTTACATTGTTAAGGATAAAATGTAAGTGCAGCTACTCCTATGTCTTCGCCTAACAGCTCGCCAGCCAGCGAGTTTTTCTTAACAAGAAACAATGTATTATACAATTTTTTATAAGCTAACTTGATGCGATACGTCCTTGCATTTTTCGCAAAAAACCGCAGTATGCTCATTTCCGTACAGCGTAACCCCAGGCATCATGGCACATAGCTCTTGCACCATTTTTTTGCCCATACCAGCATGACGATGTGATGGATTCACGCAAATATGCTGAACCTGCACAACGCCTTCTTCTTTCTTCACTGTTCCGATAATTCCAAGAACATCATCGTCCTCTTTCCACAAATACAATTGCCAATCTTCGTTTGTTTCGTATTCCTTCACTGTAGCTAGTAGCTTTTTCAGTTCTTTTTCTGTTGGCATAAAAGAAAGAAGACCCATCGCAATTTTTTCATAACTCTTTTTGAAACGAATCAACATACAAACGTATCCCTTCTTAATTGAAAAAACTTTCCAATTCACAATAACAAATAATCAGACTGTCATAAACGATACGACGCATACTAACGCTTTTCCTGCTTCTTCCCCTTATTATGGCTTAATTTTGCAAACATTAATATGTTCAGAGATGTGTTTATTTTACACCATTTTTTTTCAGGTGAGAAGTACTTATTATTCATATGCAAGAATCGGATGCAATGTTTGGGAATTTAAAAATAATCTTCTATAAAGTTTATAAAAGACACATACTAATTTCACATTTCATTTTATTTTTTGCACACAAAGACATGAAAAAAATGGTACAATTCACAATACATTTTACATACTGGTGGTGAATTTATGATGTCCTCTTTGAAGCGTTTCCTGATCGGAAAGCCATTAAAGTCAACAGAACTAGGGGAGCAAAAGCTAAATAAACTAAAGGCATTGGCGATCTTATCCTCTGACGCGCTTTCATCTGTCGCCTATGGAACAGAACAAATTTTGATTGTGCTGGTCGCATTCGGTACAATTGCCTTTTGGTATTCACTCCCAATTGCTTTAGGTGTTCTCATTTTATTAATTGCGCTTATCTTGTCGTACAGGCAAATTATTTACTCGTATCCAAAGGGGGGCGGCGCCTACGTTGTTTCCAAAAGTAATTTGGGCGAAAATGCTGGTTTAATTGCCGGAGGCTCACTGCTTGTCGATTATATTTTAACAGTTGCGGTAAGCGTTTCTGCCGGAACAGATGCAATTACATCAGCATTTCCGGCTCTTCACGATGATACGGTCATCATCGCGATTGTACTCGTTATCTGCATTACAATTCTCAATCTAAGAGGACTCACCGAGTCTGCTTCCGTGCTCGCCTACCCTGTTTATTTGTTTGTCCTTGCTCTCATTGTTTTAATTGCAGTAGGACTATTTAAAATTGCAACAGGGCACGCTCCGGCTAGCGGGCATGCTCCAATTGGAACAGCAGTGTCGGGTGTCACATTATTTCTTTTGCTTCGTGCATTTGCATCTGGCTGTTCTGCATTAACAGGTGTGGAAGCAATTTCTAATGCGATTCCAAATTTTAAAGATCCTGCGCCGAAAAATGCAGCTATGACACTCATAATGATGGGCGGAATTTTAGCCGTGCTGTTTTCCGGCATTACGATACTTGCGTATTGGTACGCCATCACCCCTAAAATAGAGGAAACAGTTGTCTCACAAATCGCTTCTGAGATATTTGGACGAAACTTTATGTACTATTTTATCCAAGGAGCAACAGCGCTGATTCTCGTTCTTGCGGCCAACACAGGATTTTCGGCGTTTCCTTTGCTTGCATACAATTTAGCGGCAGATAAGTATATGCCGCGTATGTATTTAATGCGAGGAGATCGTTTAGGCTATTCAAATGGTATTATTACACTTGGTCTGGGATCCATTGTGCTCATTATTGCATTTAAAGGGCAAACAGAGCAGCTCATTCCGCTCTATGCCGTTGGGGTATTTATTCCATTCACCCTATCACAAACAGGCATGACATTAAAATGGCTGCGGGAAAAGCCTGCGGGCTGGGTCGCGAAAATGATTACCAATCTGCTTGGGGCGATTATTACTTTTACGGTGTTAAGTATCCTGTTTCTCACAAAGTTTGGGCAAGTATGGTCTATTCTTATTTTTCTGCCTATCATTGTGTTTATATTTCGCCGAATCCGCAAGCATTACGATGATGTTGGTGAACAATTGCGGATTGATACAATTGGGAAAACAACAGAAATTGAAGGAAATGTTGTAATTGTACCTATAGCAGGCATCACGAGAGTAGTGGAGCAATCCATTGAATATGCGGAATCGATTGGAGACCGTGTATTTGCAGTATACGTCGCCTTTGATCGTGAGGATGAACTCCGAATGAAGAAAAAATGGGAGCAGTGGAAACCTAACATACGGTTAATCACGGTATTCACTGCCTATCGTAGTTTAACAAGACCGCTGTTTAAACTTATTGACACAATTGACGCAAAGGCAAAGGAAAACCATCATACAGTAACAGTACTGATTCCGCAGTTTATTCCGAAGAAAAACTGGCATAATATTTTGCATAATCAATCCAGTTTTCTGCTGCGCACCTATTTACTGCACAAAAAGAATGTTGTCGTGGCAACTGTGCCGTATCATTTTTGGAAATAAGAAAAGCGGATGCAGTTCAGCTTTGCTCGTAAAGGGAATAGCGATCTCATTGGCAAGACGTTTTTGCCTTATGAATGGGAGGCTCTTTCCCGTAACAAGCAGTTCGTAGACCCCAGACAAAATCCGATACTTTCTTATTTTTAAAAACTGAAAGCCCCTGGTCCATTTCAGACCAAGGGCTTTCAGTTTTTTATTTACACTGTAGGAACGTATAAATTTCCCGCTAGAAGTCATTCGATGAAGTTGGAAATTTTAGGGATACAGTGTACATGCAACTACGCCTCTGTCTTCGCCTAACGGCTTGCCAATCAGCGAGTTTTCTTTAGGAAATCAATCTTCCCAAACTTTAACTTCCTTCATAACAGCGCCTTGCTTCATATTCAGCACTGTTTCCATTCCTTCGATTACTTTTCCAAACACAGTATGTACACCATCTAAATGAGGCTGCGGCTCATGTACAATAAAGAACTGGCTGCCGCCTGTATCTTTTCCGCGGTGCGCCATTGAGAACGCCCCTGCTGTATGCTTGTGCGGGTTGCCTGCTGTTTCACATGGAATCGAATAACCAGGACCGCCTGCGCCTGTTCCTGTAGGATCTCCCCCTTGACTTACGAAACCTGGAATAACACGGTGGAAAGTTACACCATCATAAAATCCTTCTTTAGCTAATTTAGCGAAGTTATCAACTGTAATCGGTGCTGCTTCATGAAACAGTTCGAATTCAATTTTCTCACCGTTTTCCATAATAATATGACCTTTTTTCATTGGAAAATCTCTCCTTTATTCAATCTCAGCCTCTATCATACCATATTGTGTGCAGGATACAAAATAAGGACCTTATGGGGAATAGTATTTATGGTAATTATGCCCTTTGCTTCTAAAATATAACAAGACAACTTTGCAAAAATCCAACTTAAGACTGATGACAAAGCATAGAAATGTACTATAATGGGCTTGTTGCCCTAAAATTATTGGAAAGAAGGAAAGGAGCGATTTTCGTGAAAACGAAGCTCTTATCATGGCTTCTCGCCTTATCTGTGCTACTTGTGCCTGTTTCTGCACTGGCAGATGTAGCAGAGGGAGACAGCATCGTGACATTAGGAGAAAATTTAACGGAACAACAAAAAACCGAAATGTTACAGGAAATGAAGGCGCCAAGCGATGCGCAAATTATTACTGTTTCTAATGAGGAAGAACACAAATATTTGGATCAATATGTACCGAAAGCGCAAATTGGCACAAAAGCCATTTCATCATCTATCATTACGTATACAAAGGCCGGCTCTGGCTTAATCGTACAAACAAAGAATATTAGCTGGGTGACAGACGCCATGTATACGAACGCGCTTATCACAGCAGGTGTAAAGGATGCAAATATTTATATTACAGCACCATTCTCCGTTTCTGGTACAGCAGCGCTTACAGGATTAATGAAAGCCTATGAGGTAGCGACAAATAAGCCGATCTCCGAAGAAGTCAAACAGGTCGCAAATCAGGAAATGGTAACAACCGCAAAGCTTGGTGATCAAATTGGCTCCGATCAGGCAGTCGCACTTGTTGCAAAGGTCAAGGAAGCCATTGCGAATGATCCGCCGCAAAACGTAGAGGAGCTGAAGGCTCTGATTAAAAAATATGCAGATGAGCTTGGTATTCAATTGACTGACGAGCAATTTAACAATCTCGTTACCTTATTCCAGAAAATGCAAAGCTTAAACATCGACTGGAATCAAGTCGGTGATCAATTGAATCAAGCGAAAGAGAAAGTAACGGCATTCCTAAGTTCTGAGGAAGGCCAAACCTTTTTGGAGCAATTGAAAGGGATTTTTGCAAGCTTTATTGATTTTGTGAAGTCATTGTTTAAATAAGAAAAGCTGGGATGACCGAGCGGGAGATATTTCTCCCTGCTACGGTCATTTTTTTTCCACTTTTAAGAACAAGATGTAAGTGCAACTGCGCTTCTGTCTTCGCCTGACAAACAAGCGACCAGTATCGCTGCATGTTAGGGCAAGCGTTTTGTATTTTGCGGATGGACGATGCTTGGCCTTGCTCTCATACTGGAAATGGTTGGACGAACCAAGATTTTCATAAGCGCTCCCCCATCAAATGGCAAAAACGGCCATAGGTATGGAGTTTGCAGGCTTCTGATCGATACAAGGTATAGAATCACCAGTGTTACGCCGATGATAAAGCCCATTTCATGAAGCCATGCTGTGAGTAGCATAATGAAAATTTTTGCGATTTTGTTCGCAAGCCCAAGCTCATAGCTTGGTGTGGCATATGTTCCGATGACAGAGATTGCTGAATATAAAATAACCTCGGGAACAAATAGACCGACTTCGATGGCAATTTGTCCGACAAGCACGGCAGCGATTAAACCAAGTGAAGTCGATAACGCTGTTGGCGTGTGAATAGATGCCATCCGTAAAAATTCCAGTCCGACTTCAGCTAAGATAATTTGCAGAAATATCGGCAAGTTCGTCATTTTATTCGGCCCAATAAACGCAAACTTGTCTGGTAAAAGGCTCGGATCAAATACAAAGGCTAACCAAAATGGCAATAGAAAGAGGGAGAAAAAAATCCCGATAAATCGAATCCAACGTAAAAACGTACCAACTGCCGGATTTTGCCGGAACTCCTCCGCATGCTGCACATGGTGGAAAAATGTTGTCGGTGTAATCATAACGCTAGGAGATGTATCAACAATAATAAGAACATGTCCTTCCAAAATGTGATTGGCCGCAACATCAGGGCGCTCCGTATATCGTACTAACGGATATGGGTTGATGCTTTGCTTCACTAAAAACTCTTCGACTGCTTTATCTGCCATTGTAAGGCCATCAATTTTAATGTTTGTTAGCTCTTGTTTAATAATTTTCACTAAATCAGGATCTGCCACGTCCTGAATATAGGAAATACAAATGTCTGTTTTTGAGCGTTCCCCAACCTTGATAATCTCATGACGAAGGCGTGGATCACGGATTCTGCGGCGAATCAGACCGGTGTTCATAACGATATTCTCAACAAATCCATCACGGGCGCCGCGTACAACCTTCTCTGTATCAGGCTCAGCCGGGGTCCGTCCCGGATAGCTTCGAACGTCAATGACAAACGCCTCTTCTTCTCCCTCTACAAAGATAATAATGAGTCCGGATAAAGCAGACGATAATACCTCTTCCATTGTTTTCACTTTGCTCACCTGCTGATGGATGAGGCGGTTTTCTAAAATTGCTGTTACATTGTCACGCTGGCTTTCTACATCATTTGTATCAATCACTTCATCCAAAAGATGGATGATAAAGTTGGAATCACACAGCCCGTTTACATATAGCAAACCAATCTTTGTTCCTAGAAAATCAAACTTCCGCAGACCCACGTCAAATGTTACACCAATCCCAACGGTTTGCTTTAAATAGTTTTCATTATCGCTCAAAAACGAAGAAATGGGAATGTTAACCTTTTGCTTCTCCATTGCCGTCATAATATCCACTCCTTTCTAAAATCAGCTCAATCGCCTGCTTTGTTATGGGAGAGCCGCGCTTCACATCATCATTTCCATACATTTTCCCGATATCACCAATTCCAATAATGATCGGTACATTCAATTTGTCTAGACAATATACAGTATCACCGTTAATGCGCCCAAGTTCCACATCTGCCAGCCCGGATTTATCAACACCATACTCCGTTAAGTGACCATTTCGGTCGATGCTCACATCCACACGCGTCCATTCATGATGGTGCGTGTTTGATGCAACAGCCAGTACGCCAAGAACATCCATTTGCGCATGGTTCGCTACATACTGTAATGCTTGCTCTCCGGGTCCTTCTCCTATGTAGCCGCTGTCGTCAAACAGTACAAAAACAGGGTCATACGGCGTCTGGAGGATGAGCTGTACTAATTGTTCTCCTGTCAGCCTCGTCGGATTGCTTTGGGATGCCGAAATGCAGCGCCCGCCAAACTCTTTTGCTACATATTCAATTGTGCGCAGCGCATATTCATCTCCGTCCGTCACCAAAATAACCCTTCTTCTCATAGATCTTATCCTTTCGGTTTAAAAATAAGAGCAGCGATAAACGCAAACAAAATAGCAGCTGAAATCCCAACAGATGTGAGGGAAAACATCCCCATCCCAAGCCCGAGATAACCGTGTTGCTTCGCTTCCTGCATCGCTCCGTGCATGAGGGAGTGACCAAAACTTGTAATTGGAACAGTGGCACCCGCACCAGCAAAGCGAATGAGATTATCATAAAGACCAAACCCGTCCAATATGGCGCCAAGTATGACAAAGCTTGCCATAAGATGGGCCGGAGTTAGCTTTGTAATATCTAAAAACAATTGTCCTACTACACAGATGGCTCCGCCGACCAAAAAAGCATATACAAACTCCATACTTCCATTACACTCCTTTTACGCGTTCGAATACAACCCCGTGCGCAATCGTTGGGATGCTTTCCTTTTGCTGAACCATTATCGGGTTTAGCAGAGCGCCAGTCGCTACTACCAACAGACGATTTAGGTTTCCTAACCGCATTTCCTGCAGCAAATGTCCATATGTCACAACTGCTGAGCACGCGCAGCCGCTACCGCCGGCAAATACTTCTTGGTCCGGTCCGTAAAGCAGCAAGCCGCAATCATTGTACACACTTCCCATATCGTAGCCTTCATCTAGCAGCATTTGCCGGCAAATGGGTGTGCCAACTGCAGATAAGTCACCTGTTACAATTAAATCGTAGTCGCTTGCGCTGCGGCCTAAATCTTCAAAATGCTGTTGAATTGTTCGCGCCGCTGCCGGCGCCATTGCAGATCCCATATCAAATGGGTCTGTAATGCCAAGATCCTCCACCGTTCCAAGCGTAGCGGAGGTAATCTTAATAGGTCCTGGAGTTTGGCTCACCAAAGCGGTTCCCGCTCCGGTCACGGTCCACGTTGCTGAATCCGGCTTTTGTCCTCCATATTCTGTTGGATAACGAAATTGTCGCTCTGCTGTAGCGTTATGGCTGCTCACGCTTGCCAAAACCCGATTGGCAAAGCCCCCGTCCACCAATGCCGAACCAACCGCCAGTGTTTCCATAGACGTTGAGCAGGCGCCAAACATCCCTAAATATGGAATACCGAGTTGGCGGGCAGAATAGCTTGCTGTTACAATTTGATTCAGCAAATCCCCGGCGAGGAAAAAATTAATATCCTCATGTTTAAGTTCCGTCTTTGTTAGTACTTGTTCAATGGAATCGCTCATGAGCCGTCTTTCAGCGAGTTCCCAATTGCTTTCGTTGCAATGGAGTTCGTCATACTTCACATCAAAGTATTGACCGAGAGGCCCATTTGCTTCCATTGGTCCAACCGCTGTACCAGTTGCATTGACATACACATCATTTTGAAACACCCACGTTTGTTTTCCAGTCAGTCTCATGCTGCTCCTCCTTGTTACATCAACAGTTTGAGTGTATAGCGGATCAGGCCGACAATATAAGCTCCGACTACCCCAAATACAATCACGCTTCCTGCTAGCTTAAACATGTTCGTCGCCACACCTAGTACAATTCCTTCACTCCGATGCTCCATCGCTGCACTTGTCATAGAGTTGGCAAAACCGGTTACTGGCACAGCCGACCCGGCCCCTGCGTATTGTCCGAGTTTGTCATATATACCAAGTCCCGTTAAAAGAGCGGAAAGTATGACCAGCGTTGCTACAGTAGGATTACCAGCCTCTTTATCGGAAAAATGAAAAACAGTTGTGTAAAACTTTGTTAAAGCTTCTCCAATCGTACAAATGATGCCCCCAATAATAAATGCTCTCGTGCAATTTACGAGATAATTCGGCTTTGGTTGATAGGGCTTAATATTATTTTTATAATCATCCTTCAGCTTTTTCTTCGCCATCCATATTCCTCCTATTTAATCAAATACAGCCAATGAAACAACGAACCTAACACCTTTCCAAGCACAAGGGCCATGAGCAGTACAACAATTTTCCCATCTACGCCGATCCGCTTTGCTAATATCGGAAGCACATTTAATACTTCCGTTAAAGCCGCCGACAGCATACCGACGAACACACCGCATAACAAACCGAGCGGTACAATCCAAAAATGAGAAACTGACAGCACCGTATCTCGCAAGCTGAACCAACTGCCAATTAACGCTCCTGTGATAACTGCCCATTCATAAGCTTGTACATAATGGACACTTTTCGTCAGCTGCACTAGCCTCGGAATAATGCCAAGCACCGCCAGAAAAGCTACAAAGCCTCCTCCAACCGCAATGCCGCCCGCAAAGCCAATGAACATAACTGAACTGTACTCAACGATTTTCAAGCTGTTTCATACTCTCTTTGTTTTCATTCATAATGACGTATTGATCTAATGACTGCTGATATTGAAAGATTTCGACCTCAAGCGGGCTAGGCTCTTCATTAATACGTTTTTTAAACACATGGTTAAAAAACAAGATCATACCAACTCCAAGTCCGAGCGAATATGGGATTTGAAATAAAAGCGGCTTTTTGACTGTTTCTCCTGTTACCATGTAATACATACGCTGGTGCACCTGCTGCATACTAACATCCTCATGAAAGTAAATGATAGCGAGACCAGCCCCGACAAATAAAAGCAGCCAAACAACAGTGAAAAAAAATGGATTCACACGTTTTTCCTCATAGACGATCTCCACAATCGTTTGTGCGGGCCCTAGTAAATTCAGCTCTAATGTATGGTTATGCCGCCTAATTGCTTCAATTACCTTCATTGCGTCAATGACCACATGCGTTTTATCCTGCTTTGTAATTTGATATACAGGGCACTTTCTTAAGTGCTCGACAAGCGTCTCATCTGCTGTGATTTGTGCGACATCTCCCACCTGAATTTCATACCCCGGCGACACCTGCAAACGCTGACGCATTTTTATATAGACAAGGTTGCTCATTGCCACCATCTCCTCCACAATTCCTCGTAGTTGTAGTATGCTTGATGCAAAATTATCTAATACGAATTTTTAATAAAAATGCAAGAGAACCGTTTGCTGACTTGTGAAGCGCTTTGTAGGAGGTCTTGCTCCACAGCAAGCACTAGATCAAGAAAACTCGCCGGCTGGTGAAGGCGGAGATGTAGTTGTACTTATGGTGCATTCCTAAAATTTCCTAACGGCACTGAATTCGCTTCTAACTGGAAATTTATACCCAAAATACCAAAAAGCAAACAAGATGAAAAATAAGTTATATCAGAATACAACATCTTCATGGAATATGTTTAATGGAGAAAAAAATGGTTATGCTAAAAATACGTTACGAAACACTTATTTCCTCAAGTGTTATAGTGGAATTGCGGAGAGGTGACGCTTGTCCCTTTGAAGATTCATCTCATACGCAGCATAAATCCCCTAGATTTAAATTATTCCAGAAAATTAATTTGAATCTAGAACTAGACTGTGCCTAAAAGCTGCACTACTTTCGTAAGGTAAAGAAAACTCGCCGATTGGCGAGCCCTGTTCTTGGGCGAAGACAGAGGCGTAGTTGCCCTTATCCTGTATTCCTAAAATTTCTCACTACGTCGAATGGTCTCCTAGCTAGAAATTTATACTTTCTTACAGTGTAAAGAAAACTCGCCAGCTGGCGGAGGCGTAGTTGCCCTTATCCTGTATTCCCAAAATTTCCGACTACGTCGAGTTCACTTCCGGCTGGAAATTTATACTTTCTTACAGTGCAAGAAAAAACCGAACAGGCTATTCACCTATTCGGTCCTTCATTTGCTGCAGGATTTTCTTTTCTAAGCGTGAAACTTGCACCTGAGAAATACTAAGCCGTTCTGCTACTTCAGATTGGGTTTGGTCTTTATAATATCGTAAATAAACGATGAGACGTTCACGTTCATCAAGCTCGCGAATTGCCTCTTTCAAAGCGATTTGATCAAACCATTTTGTTTGGGTTTGGTCAGCAATTTGATCCAAAATGGTAATCGGATCTCCGTCATTTTCGTATACCGTTTCATGAATGGAAGATGGTGTACGGCTTGCCTCCTGCGCCAGTACAACCTCCTCTGGCGTAAGCTCAAGCGCTTCCGCTACTTCATTAATCGTTGGAGCTCGTCCTAATCGTTTTGAGAGTTCGTCCTTCATCTTACGAATTTTATTTCCCGTTTCCTTCAAGGAACGACTCACCTTTACCGTACCATCGTCACGCAAAAAGCGTTGGATTTCTCCAATGATCATCGGGACGGCATACGTTGAAAACTTAACATCGAATGACAAATCAAATTTATCAACTGATTTTAGCAGCCCAATACAGCCGATTTGAAATAAATCCTCCGGCTCATAGCCACGGTTTAAAAAGCGCTGTACAACGGACCAAACAAGGCGCATATTTGTTTCCACAATCGTATCTCGTGCGGTTTGGTCACCGGCTTGACTTCTTTGGATCAATTCCTTCAGCTCATGGTCCTTTAACTGCACTTTTCCATTTTCGTTTTTTACCTCTATGTCCATAGGCCCGTCTCCTTAATTGCATAGAGCGTTGCTTTTTGACAAATACTTCGTAAGATGAATTGTTGTTCCGAAATTGTGGCTGGAAATAACTTCGACCTCGTCCATAAAATTTTCCATGATTGTAAAGCCCATGCCGGAACGCTCTAGTTCAGGTTTTGTCGTAAATAATGGCTGTCTTGCCTCATCTAAATCTGTAATACCGATCCCTTCATCACGGATTGTCATTTTGACAGCTCCGTCCTCCAATGTAACCGTAATATATACAATGCCGTCCGGTCTTTGTTCATATCCGTGGATAATCGCATTTGTTACCGCCTCTGAGACAACGGTCTTAATTTCTGTCAGCTCGTCTAGCGTCGGGTCAAGCTGCGCGATAAAAGAAGCAACTGTTACGCGCGCGAACGATTCGTTTTGGCTGAGAGCAGAAAACTGCAAGTGCATTTCATTTCTCATTTATGCCACCCCCAATGTCGCAAGTGCGTTTTGTTCACTTTCTTCCAGACGGATAATTTTGAACAAGCCGGACATTTCAAATAATCGTTTCACAGCGGGAGAAATCGCACAAACAACCATTTCTCCGCCCAAGCTTTTAATATGCTTATATCTTCCTAAAATAACCCCAAGACCGGAGCTATCCATAAAGCTCAAAGACTCGAGATTTAAAATAATATGGTGAATCCGCTTCTTTTCCAGCATCTCTGTCACTTCTGTACGCAACGCTTCAGCTGTATGATGGTCGAGCTCTCCCTCCAACCGAATGCATAGAACATCTTGCTTTACTTCTAGACTCATCGAAAGACTCACGTTTCCTTCCCCCTTGTTTGTAGGATGCGTGCGCATTCGCGCGGAACGTATATAACATCTTTCGCTTTCTCGATTGGCTATTCCTTCCACCCGACAAAAGAAGTGCATTTTCGCAGTCAAGAAGCAAGCCTCCCGGCAAAAGGGGAAGCAGCTTACAGCCGCTCCCACGGTTGGCTTCAAGGCTGAGAAAGCATAGCTTTTTAGATGCCGCCCTGCTCACTCTTTGCCACAACATGCTATTCCTTTTGTATAGGGAAAAAGCTCCTTTCATGGGGAAGAGCAAACAGAATCTTTCCATAAGCCGCACAGGCTGTTTGCTGCGGGACTGTATTCGTTATAGCCGGAATTTTAGAGATAAATTGTAAGTGCAACTACTTTTCTTTACTTCGATTTTGAAAACATTCCAAAGCTCTGTTTAAACAGTTCCCACCAGCTTGCTGCATCAATATCCTCGCTCGCTACGATCGACTGCCTCGAGATGACTTCATTTCCATTTTTCACAATAAGCGTGCCCAGTGGTGTGCCTTTTTTCACAGGTGCCTTTACTTTTTTATCCATGATAATCTCCTGCGTCACCTTGTCAGCGCTTTCTCCTTTTTTCAACAGCACCGATACATTATCAGCAGCCACAAGCTGTACTTCTTTTCTCTGACCGCGGCTTACCTTAATAGTTTTGATCGGTTGATCCTTTTTATAAAGCAGCTTTGTCGTATACTGACTAAATGCGTAATCAAGCAGTTTGGTAACTTGTGCATTACGCTCTTTGGACGTTGGCGCTCCCATCACGACAGCAATCACACGCATGCCATTTTTTTGTGCAGAAGCTGTCAAGCAATATCGTGCCTCTGTCGTAAAGCCAGTTTTCACGCCGTCAACACCTGGGTAAAAACGAACGAGCTTATTCGTATTCACAAGCCAAAATCGCTTGTCCGTGTTTTCACGTAAATAGCCCTCATATTTCCCTGTATAATTGCGGATGAGTGGATATTTCATTAATTCTCTCGCCATCACTGCCATATCATATGCGGTGGAGTAATGATTCTCCGCGGGCAGGCCTGTCGGATTTTGGAAATGCGTATTTTTCAGCCCTAGCTCCTTCGCCCTGTTATTCATCATCGTAACAAAGCCTTCCTCCGAACCGGCAATATGCTCAGCAACGGCAACGGAAGCGTCATTTCCGGAGGCGATCGCAATGCCTTTTAGCATCTCATCCACCGTCATTTCTTCTCCTGGCTCCAAGAAAATTTGCGATCCTCCCATGGAAGCTGCATACTCGCTCGTACGCACCTTATCAGTAAGCTTAAGCTTTCCTTTGTCGATTTGCTCCATAATGAGCAGCATTGTCATAATTTTCGTCATGCTCGCTGGGGGCAGCTTTTCGTTGCTATTTTTATTAAATAGCACCTTCCCTGTATCCTGTTCGAGCAAAACGGCAGATGAAGCATTTTCCACCAGCTTCGGCTGTGAAGCTTCCGCTTGCCTTTGCACCGGTTGCTTGGGCGTTGCTTCAGACTGCGCAAAGCCAACCGGAGCAGCGGAACATAATAATGTGAAACAAGCCAATATTCCGATGAATCGTCTCATGTCCACACCCTCCATATCAGTATCATATCTATTGTTTCCAGTAAAAAAGCGTTTATACCATTTTTTTCTAAGGAGAATAGAAAAAATCGACATGTTTCTCCATGCTCTCAGAGGATGCCTTGAGGCTGAACTAGAATGAGATTTCTCGGAAAAGTCGTTAAACGCCGATTGGCGAGCGTTGCTCCCCAGGTGAAGACAGAGACGCAGCCCTATTTATCCGGTATTCCTAAAATTTCTCACTACGTCGAATGGTCTCCTAGCTAGAAATTTATACGTTCTTACAATGTAAAAGCGCCTACAAAAAAGCTGACCCCAGTAGACATTTTGTATGCCTATTGAGGTCAGCTTCTTCTTTACAATACTCGCTCAATTAATTCAACCATAACCTTCATTTCTTCATTGCTCAAATCTGCAAATTTTTCCCGATAATATGCTTTTCTGACATTTTCCAGCTTTTCAGCGACTTCCTGTCCTGTTTTAGTAATTTCTAAATATACAATCCGTCGGTCAGAATCAGAGCGTTTACGCATCACAAGATTCTTGCGTACGAGACGATCTGTAACAGCAGTAATGTGACTTGATGTGACATTGACTTCTTGGGCAATTTGGGAAGCCATTTGTGGGCTTTTTGCGTGTAACGCACGTAAAACAGAAAATTCATTCCATGGCATATACTCAGAAAACAATTCGTTAATATCATTCTGGAGCATGCGGATCATTTTTCGAAATGACATAGATAGTTCTAAAATGAGCGTTTCTCGTTCTTCTTTCACTAGTCTCGACCCTTTATCTTCTTGATTTTCATTTATTATAATGTATGTTGCTTCATGTTGTACACTTTTTCTGCAAAATTTACGTGATTATGTTAGGTTTTTTGTGTGTAACCCTCTTTTAATTTACTTTAATTGTAAAATACGTATGGTTTTAACGATAAATCTGCCATGATGACGGTATATTTGACAGTATGCTCCTGCAAATTTTTCTGCTGCACTCTTCATATATTTTAGAGAAAAAGCGAAGAGAGGTGCTAACAATGTACCATATGAACTCATACCCATATTCAGACTATCGTCCCACAAGAGAGGGCACTGTAACGGTACAAGGAGAAGGAATTGCGACGGCAAAGCCCGATGTAGTCGTTTTGACGATTGGCGTGATGACTGAGGATAACAATGTGAAGGCAGCACAAGAGGAAAATGCCCTTCGCTCTAATGCCTTATTGCAAGCATTGCAAACGCTCGGCATTCAAGAAAAGGATATCCAAACTCTTTCGTATACCATTACGCCAGAGTATGATTACAAAGACGGTGTCTCCTCTTTACGCGGCTACCGGGTGGAGCATTTATACGAGGTAACCGTTTTGAATGTGCAAAAAGCAGGAGAGGTGTATGATGCAGCGATTGGGGCAGGAGCTAATATTGCTCGCGATCTAACTTTCCGCGTGTCCGATCCTGGCTTATATTACGAGCAAGCTTTAACACGCGCCGTTTTGAATGCCCAAGAAAAAGCAAAAACAGTTGCCGAAGCATTGCATGTGAATATAAATCCTATCCCTGTTTCCATCGTAGAAGAAGGAGGATGCGCGCCACAGCCGCTGGTTGGCTACGCAGCTGCGCAGCCAAAAGCTGTGACGCCAATCGCGCCTGGAGAGCTGACAGTTAAAGTACGCGTGCAGGGCGTTTTTATGTATATGTAACGTAACACGTGATCTTTGCTTTTGTCTTTAGCACGCTTCGGCACAGAAGGCAAAAAACTTCTGTGCCGAAGAACATTATTTAAACCAGCCCTTTTTTCGAAACCAAAGCATCATCACCACAAAAATCGCCCCCATTAGCAGGAGACATCCATAATAACCGTACCTCCAGCCAAGCTCGGGCATAAATCTAAAATTCATCCCGTACACACCAGCGATAAAGGTGAGCGGCATGAAGATAGTCGAGAAAACGGTGAGTGTTTTCATAATCGCGTTCATATAGTTTGAGTTTAATGAAAAGCAGCTATCACGAATATCGGCTGTTAGTTCTCGACTCATTTCAATCATTTCCGCTAGCTTTAGCAGATGATCATGGATGTCCTTAAAATATATTTCATGATCGCTCACATTATAAAATCGCTCCGAGTTGAGAATACGGTACAATAAATCGCGCATTGGTACAATTGTCCTGCGAAGCTTAGACAAATCTGCCCGTATATCAAATATCTCTTCAAGCACGTCACCTGCTGATTCGCGGGTTAAACTATCATCGATATCATTTAGTCGATCTTCCAAAAAGTACACTGGTGAAAAATAGTTATCAACCATCTGATCGATAATCGTATGTGTTAAATGAAGCGGGCTTTGCTGCACACGTGTTCGATCTGATAGTTTTTCCCATGCGCGCTGCAGCGCCTTATCTTCATGAAAGTGAAAGGATACAACATAGTTCTCACTAATAAACAAGTCAATTTCACGAGGATCCAAGTCGTCTCTGGATAAGGAATGCAGTACAAGAAAATGGTAACCCTCATAGAAATCAACCTTTGGCCGCTGCACATACTCTAAGCAATCCTCAATCGCCAATGGATGAAAGCGAAATGTATCCCGCAGCACATATGTATATTCTTCCTCTGTCGGCTCCGACAAATCAACCCAATACCAAGCAACATGTTTTTGCCGCGCTTCTTCCAGTGTCACATCATATACAACTTCTCCTGTATGATAAATTGCACAAATTCGAATCATAAAGACCACCCCATCCCTATTATAACGCAGCTAAAAACAAATCATGTAATCTGTGAACTTGTGTCTGTCCGGTTTCCTGTCCAACACTCAATGCTGTATCAACCATTTAAAGTATAAAAAGCTAAGGAAGCATCTCCTTAGCCTTTACACTCTCTAAATACTTCCTTTATTCTCCTACAATGTCATAAACAAGCACTGGAGAAACAACCGCTTCCTTGGAAATACGAATACTCTCGTATAGTTTCCGCTTCACTTCTTCCACATGTTCACTGTTTGCATATACCGTAACAAGCGGCTCCCCTTTTTTGACACTATCTCCTACCTTTTTGCGCAGCATTAACCCAACGGCCAAGTCAATGACCGACTCTTTCGTTGCACGTCCTGCCCCCAGCAGCATCGCAGCTGTACCGATCTCATCTGCAACAATTTCCACAACATGTCCGTCCTGCTGCGCTTCCAAGTCGAACACATATTTTGCCTGCGGCAGCTTGGACGGATCATCGACAACTGAAGCATCGCCGCCCTGCGCAGCAAGAAATACTTTCAACGTTTCGAGTGCCGATCCATTTTGGATGGCTTCCTGCAAATTCGCGCGTGCCTCTTCTATAGACGGTGCTTTTCCCGCTAAATAGACCATTTGACTGCCAAGCGTTAGACAAAGTTCCTCCAAGTCCTTCGGTCCTTGTCCGCGCAATGTATCGATTGCCTCCTGCACCTCAAGCGCATTGCCAATCGCAAAGCCGAGCGGCTGACTCATGTCAGAAATCACCGCCATTGTTTTTCGTCCGACCGTATTCCCGATACGTACCATCGCCTCCGCTAATGCGCGTGCTTCCTCTGCCGTTTTCATAAACGCGCCTGCCCCGGTTTTCACATCGAGCACAATCGCATCGGCACCTGCAGCAATTTTTTTGCTCATAATCGAACTGGCGATGAGGGGAATAGAGTTGACAGTTGCAGTAACATCACGAAGCGCGTAGAGCTGTTTATCAGCTGGCGTTAAATTGCCACTCTGTCCGATTATCGCAATCTTATTTGCATTTACGAGACGGGTGAATTCTTCATTTTCAATCTCAACGTGGAAGCCGGGCACCGCTTCTAGCTTATCAATCGTACCGCCCGTGTGACCTAAGCCGCGCCCTGACATTTTTGCAACCGGTACGCCAAGGGATGCGACAAGCGGACCGAGCACAAGTGTTGTTGTGTCTCCCACTCCCCCGGTAGAGTGCTTATCGACCTTAATGCCCGCAATAGCTGATAAATCAATTGTATCCCCGCTATGTACCATTGCCATCGTTAAGTCCGCGCGCTCCTGGTCGTTCATATCCCGGAAAAATACTGCCATTGCAAAAGCGCTCATTTGATAATCAGGAATCGTTCCATTTGTGTATTCGTTGATAATGAACTGAATTTCTGCTGCAGATAGTATATGTCCATCTCGTTTTTTTGCAATCAAATCAACCATTCTCATCCCGTATCACCCTTCTATCATTTTTAACTTAAGAAGACTCCTTCTCAATTTGTGCAAGGATAAAGAAGCACTCACAAATAGGCAGGAGAGTTCAACCCAGTTCACTTACAATTTCTTTTACAAGAGATAAGAAGTTTGCTTTCACGCGTTCTGTTGTTTCAATGACTTCCTCATGATTTAACGGTTGGTCAAGAATACCAGCCGCCATATTCGAAATGCAAGAAATGCCGAGCACCTGTAAGCCAGCATGGCGGGCCACAATCACCTCTGGAACCGTGGACATGCCGACCGCATCCCCGCCAAGCGTACGCAGCATCCGGATTTCAGCCGGTGTTTCATATGTCGGACCTGACATAGCAACATAGACGCCCTCTTGCACCCTAATATTCAGGCGTTCGGCGACATCCTTTGCTACGCGGCGCAGCTTTTTACAGTACGCTTCAGACATATCCGGAAAACGAACGCCAAGCTTGGCATCATTCGGGCCGATGAGCGGGTGATTCCCGATGAAATTAATATGGTCGGAAATGAGCATTAAATCACCAGGCTCAAAGTCCATATTTACACCTCCAGCTGCATTGGTTACGATTACCGTTTCAACACCGAGCGCCTTCATTACACGCACAGGAAACGTTACCTTATGCATATCATAGCCCTCGTAATAATGAAAACGCCCCTGCATCGCTGCAACTGAAACACCATGAAGCGTCCCGAACACAAGCTGTCCTGCATGTCCCTCCACCGTCGATACCGGAAATTCTGGAATTTCGCTGTATGGAATCTTAACGGCATGTTCAATTTCATCAGCTAATACACCAAGACCTGAGCCCAGAATGAGTCCGATTTTTGGAGTGCTAGCAAACTTGCTTTGTAAATAGGCTGCTGCTTTTTCAATAGATTCAAGGTTCATGAAAGGTCTCTCCTTATTGTAGTTCTTTTAAAAAACTAGTACCATGCGGCGGCAATTCTACACCGAAGTTTTCAGCAACTGTCGCCCCGATGTCCGCAAACGTTTGGCGAACCGGGAGCTCCTGCCCGCCGTTTTTCATGCTTGGACTGTAGACTAACAGGGGAACATATTCACGCGTATGATCTGTCCCATGATGCACGGGATCATTTCCATGGTCTGCTGTAATAATAAGCAAATCATCCTCCCTTAGCGCAGGGAACAGCCCCGCCAAACGGGCATCATATTCCTCAAGCGCCTGGCCATATCCTTTTGGATCACGTCTATGACCATATAGCGCATCAAAATCGACAAGATTTGCAAAGCTTAGCCCCGTAAAAGACATCTGAGCCGTGTCTACTAGCTTATCCATCCCATCCATGTTTGAGGCGGTGCGCAGCGACTGCGTAACTCCTTCCCCATCATAAATATCTGCAATTTTCCCAATGGAAATCACGTCTAATCCACTATCCTTTAATTCATTCATCACAGTGCGTCCAAACGGCTTTAGCGCATAATCATGACGGTTTGGCGTCCGTTTGAAGCTTCCCGGCTGCCCAACAAACGGGCGGGCAATAATCCGGCCAATCATATATGGCTCGTCTAATGTCAGCTCACGCGCAATCTTACAAATATTATACAGTTCATCGAGTGGTACAACCTCTTCATGCGCGGCAATTTGCAGCACGCTATCAGCGGATGTATAGACAATTAAAGCACCCGTTTCCATATGCTCCTTGCCGAGCTCATCCAAAATGGCTGTTCCGGATGCCGGCTTGTTTCCAATAAAGCTTCGGCCTGTGCGCTGCTGCAATTCATCTAACAGCTCTTTTGGAAATCCATTTGGAAATACACGAAATGGCTTATCGATGTAGAGTCCCATAATCTCCCAATGACCTGTCATCGTATCCTTGCCAGCGGACTGCTCCTGCATTTTTGTATAATAGGCAAGCGGCTTGTCCGCTTTTTTGATTCCTGGCAGCTCCCGGATGTTCCCAAGTCCCAACTTCTCCAGATTCGGCATATGCAAACCGTTCATATGCTCTGCAATATGTCCAAGCGTATCAGCTCCAAGATCATCGTATTTTTCCGCATCAGGTGCTTCTCCAATACCAACTGAGTCCATGACGACAAGAAAGATGCGTGTATATTTCACAATCTATCCCTCCTAGGTCTATATCCTTGTTGTTCTTAGTATGTACGAAAGTGTGAAAAAACGCTGCACACTCTCTCACTAGTATCATATGTTAGCTGTTTGCCGCGAAATAATTCATAATTCCACTTACGATGCCAGCCGCCAGCTTTTTCTGAAATTCAGAGGATGCAAGCAGCTTTGCATCCTCCTTATTCGTTAAATAGCCAATTTCAACAAGTGTGCTGGGCACACGTGAATCACGCAGCACCTTAAAATTCCCAAATTTTGCAGACCGAAGCGGCAAGCCCGTTTCATCCGTAATTGCTGAGCCGAGTGCTTCGGCTGCCTCTTTATCTCGAAACGGTGTAAAATAATATGCTTCTACACCGCGTACATTTGCATTTGCAGGAAATGCGTTCGCATGAACACTTACGAATAAGTCAGCGTCAACATTATGGGCAACAGCGGGACGACAGCTCAAATCTTTTATATAGCTTTCCTTGCTGCACTCCTCATCCTTTTGCCTCGTCAAATATACTTTGTATCCTTTTTCTTCAAGCAGCGCTTTCGTATACAGAGAAACCTGCAGCACGATATCCTTTTCCACAAGCCCGTTCAACTCAAAGCCGGGATATTTGCCGCCATGTCCCGGGTCGAGAACAACAATCTTCTCGGCCTGCCTTTTTTTCAGTTCAAACACATTCCGATACAACAAGAATGCGAGCAAGCAGGCAATTACGATGCTGAACGTTATAAAAAGTTTTTTCATCACCATCTGTCCCTACTTCTGATTGTATATACATAACTATTCGGGAAGAAATAGAAAAAACCTCCACCAAGATGGAGGCCTACTTTACTTCGACTGTTTGTTCCTTATGCTCGTGAAGTTCTCCCTTTCTCACGTGCACTGTTATATTGTACATGCCTGCTTCAAAAACAAACGAAGCCCCATATTGCCCGTTCGCATCTTCCTTTGCGGATATGTACTCATGCTTAGCTGCGCCGTCCTTCCAAATTTCAAACTCTACTTGCGCACCTGTTAGCGCACTGCCGCTATGCTGCACCTGAGCCTGTAAAGGAGACGTGCCGGCATGAATTTGGTCCGCTGTTAACTGGATCACAGTATCGCTATCATGATGGTCCTGCTCCGCTTGTTCATGCGCTGCTGCCTGCCCCGTGCCAACTGTGACTTGCACCGTTGGCATTACATGCATGTCCCTTGCATTTGTATGCGCTGTAATATGATACACGCCATCCTCAGGGAATGTTTTGTCAACCGCATACACACCATTTCCCTTTGCTTTTGCCGTAAGCATTTCGTGCTGTTCGGCGCCATCTTTCCAAATTTCAAACTTTACATCATCCGCATCGTTTACCGCTTTTCCGTCCTGGGTTACGATCGCTTGTATTTCTGTATGCTCATGCGCCTGTACTGCTTCTGGCGCTGTTTTCACTTCAACTTTCACTTCTTTTGGCAATTCATTTGTTGCTTCGCTATTCTGGTCTTTCTGTCCGCTGCTGCAGCCTGCTAGCACAAGCAGGAAAAGAGCGACCATTATCCAATATTTTCTCATCTTTGTCACCTCTGCGTTTCAGTATAAACTACGGCTGCTGCAGAGTCTACTGAACGGGTGGAAAAGAATATGAGAAATGTTTGTGAAATATTTGTGAAAGGAATTTTATCCTTTTCTACAGCCATAACAAACAGGGCATATCACTATGCCCTCGGATGAAACTGCTTATACACATCTTTCATTCTCGCTTTTGACACATGCGTATAGATTTGCGTGGTAGAAATATCAGCATGCCCGAGCATCTCCTGCACTGCACGCAAATCTGCTCCATTTTCCAGCAAATGTGTTGCAAACGAATGCCGCAGTGTATGTGGAGTTAGCTCCTTTTCAATACGGGCTTCCTTAGCCATCCCCTTTAAAATTTTCCAAAACCCTTGGCGTGACAAGCGTTCTCCGCGGAGATTCAAAAACAGGGCATCTGTTGCATTCTTTCCAAGAAGCTCTCTTCGCCCCCGTTCAATATAGCGCCCAACTGCTTCAATTGCTAGATTGCCAAGCGGGATGATGCGCTCCTTCCTTCCTTTTCCCAAGCAGCGTACAAAGCCCATCGTTAAATGAACATCAGATATATCCAGTTGGATAAGCTCTGAGACACGCAAGCCAGTTGCATATAACAACTCTAGCATCGCCTTATCACGCAGGCCAAACGCCCCGCCCTGCTTCGGTGCGTCAAGGAGCGCTTCTACTTCGGCAACGGACAATACTTTTGGCAGCTTCCTCTCTCCCTGCGGCGTTTCAATATGTACCGATGGATCCCGCTCTAACACGCGCTCGCGCAGCAAAAACTGGTGAAACGAGCGGACGGATGCAATATGGCGAGCCATTGTTTTAGATGATTTATTCGCATCCTTTAAGCCTTGTAAAAAGCCGATGATATGCAGACGCGTAACCTCAGCAAGCGATGAAAGCTGCTCTACCTTTTGTAAATACTTAATATAGCTTTTTAAGTCTCGTTCATACGAAACAATCGTATTTTGCGAAAGTCCCTTTTCTACCAGCATATAATGCATATAATCTTTCAACTGATCTTCCACGTTTTCCTACTCCCCGTTTTCATAGAAGAAGATCACCCGATCCATCCAATTATTCGCAACGGAACCATGCATGCCCGATACTTCCTCTACTGATTCTCCTGTCGGCTTATCATAGCGATGATAGTTTTGATATTCTTCATTTACCCATAGTATAGCGAAATAAAACAAAAGCGTACAACCTACAAACAATATAAAAACCTTTACAACATCAAACATAACCTTCATTGCTTGGCGCATCTTGTTCCTCCATTGATAAGTTTTAGCGCGAGCCCATTAGCTAGCGCACCCTTACTACAACATATGCCAAGCCTATAAAAATTTATACTTTTTAAAGTATAAAAAATCCCCTTCCCCAGAATGGGAAGAGGTTATGTTTCTTGTTGTACGAGCTTTTCTTGACACGCGTGGCACATGCCATAAAAGCTTAAACGGTGATCCTTCACCTTAAAGTTCCACGCTTTTTCCACTTGTTTCTCTACTTCGCCGAGTAAATCCTCTTGAATTTCTTCCACAGCACCGCATTCCGTACAAATCAGATGGTGATGGAAACGAGTCGCACCCTCTTGGCGCAAGTCGTAGCGTGATACGCCATCACCGAAGTTGATTTTATCAACAATTTTTAACTCTGTTAATAATTCCAAAGTCCGATACACAGTCGCAAGTCCAATTTCCGGCGATTTTTCTTTTACGAGGAGGTACACATCTTCCGCACTCAAATGGTCTTCTTCGTTTTCAAGCAGAACGCGTACAGTTGCTTCCCGCTGTGGTGTCAATTTATAGCTTGCTGCATGCAATTGCTTCTTAATTCGTTCGATTCTGTCTTCCATTTTGGGCTACTCCCTCCCTCGCCATTCTTACACCATTATATCAGAAGAAGGGATACTGTCAAAAGGAAATACTCAAAATTAACTAAGGATTGTTATCAGATAAGAATTATTTTTCATTAATGGTTTTAATGACAACCTTCATAAAGGAAGGCGCTACATACGACTCCACCATAGAAGCGCCTGCAAGCACAATGCCGATAACAAGAAAGAATACGGTATACCTTGTAAATAACGGCAGGAATGGTTCATGCAGCTTTCGTACGAATTGATGACGGATCAGCCGCAATGAAAAGCTTACCGCTATCACTGTCGTTATAATAAAAGTAGGAATGATAATAAAATTTTGCGGCATAATCGCGACAGCCGATAATAAAAAACCGCTCCAGCCAAGCTGGCTTACAAGAAAACCAACGGTAAAGCCTACAACAACCCCCTTTAAAAACAACAGCACAAAAATAAGCGGCAAACCAATCATAGAAATGCCAAGCAGCCAAATAAAGCCAATATACTTCAAATGGGAAAAATAGCTTTCCTGAAACATCTCAATCGGCTGCGCAAACTTCCCCTGTGAGACTTGTCCAAAAAAACGGTTTAAATAAAAGTATAAATCCTGCTTTTGACTCGCATGCAGGCTATTTACGAGAATCGCTCCAAAAATGACGCCCATCAGCAGCAGGACAGAGACAAATAAATAAAGCGAGGAATGAGCTTGTATATGGGACATTGCTCTCTCCCGCCATGATTGCTTTCTGACCATCTCTTTCCCTCCATTTCTTTTCTAGTAAATTGTATGAGAGAAAAGAGAGAGTATGACTAGGAATGAAAAAAGAGACATGCATAATAGGGTTATTCACTATGATTATTTTAGTACGATTTGAATGCTGCATATGCTGGATTAGCAAAGCACCACTGATTGCCGCCAAGATTATACCAGCCGTTTGTTTCCCCGTATACCTTATAAATTTCGTTTTTGTGCATAACACGGATAATACTATGCTGCATACTAGGACCACTGCGCACATTCAAATCAACATTAACTTATGTACAAACTTTGCATCTGATTGGACAACTATGACATATGCTTAAGGCTTTTGATTTAATAAAATTATATGAGCGGCTAACTGAATGAGGGTATTCCTAACATTTCCGACTACGTCGAATTCGCTTCCAGCTGGAAACTTATATTTTCTTGCAGTGTAAGAAAGAGGGGCTGTCCTTTTTAAGGAGAAAAGGAATTAGGGTATAATTGAAGAACATATTGGATTGGAGGAACATCTATTGAATCTATTAGATATGGCTGCGATAGGTCTGCCAATGGCCATTGTTATCTTAACGTTGATTGGATTTTATAAACTATTCATAAAAAAGAAAAACATCACAGCTTTTTATACACCGTTCGATGAAATCATGGGGCAAACGCCCATTGCATTTCATGAGGAGCAGCATGTCGTAGAAGAGGATGAGGGCGAGGCAGACGGTAAAGATAAGTATAACAAGGGAAGAAAGAGACATCCGTAATGGTTGTCTCTTTCTCATTGTCTTACTTTTTCAGCTGTAAATACTGCATCGCAAGAATTGTTTTCGCATCATGGATACGCTGCTCCTGAATCAATTCCCATGCTTCTTCTAATGTTACCTCCAGCAAATCAACAAATTCATCCTCATCCAAATCCGCTTTATCTTCCTTCTTTGTTAGGCCTGTCGCCTCGTATAAATAGATGATCTCATCCGCAAAACCTGGTGATGTGTAAAACGAATATAAAAGCTTCATATCCTCACATATGTATCCTGTTTCCTCTTCCAGCTCCCGCATCGCCGTTGCAAGCGGGGCTTCCCCTTGTTCCAGCTTGCCCGCTGGAATTTCTACAAGCGCCTTTTCCATCGCCTTTCGATATTGCTCAACAAGGACAATTTTCCCCTCGTCTGTTACGGCAATAACAGCAACCGCTCCCGGATGCTTGACAAGCTCACGTTTGCTGGAAGCCCCATTTGGCAATACTACATCATCAACACGTACTTGAATAATGCGGCCATCATAAATCGGCTGGGTTGCTGTTGTTTTTTCTTCAAATTTATGCACAATATCATCTCCTTGTTCTATTCGTTAGGTTCTCTTCATACATTCTATCACAACTCTTAAGGAGGAAAAAAATGAAAGTATATCTACTAGAAAATAGAATTATGCTCGTTGGCAAAGCGTGGGAGATTCGCAACAAGCTCAAGGAATATAGCAAACACTACACAACCGTTTCCGAGTGGCTACAGGAAATGAAAAAGTAAACTGTTTGTATCCGCATTCCTCTCTCGCTTACAATAGAAATAAGGAGGGGTGTGCATGAAAAAACGCCAAGTAGGAAATTCAGATTTATTTGTAAGCGAGGTAGGATTGGGCTGCATGTCGCTCGGCACAAATGAAGCAGAAGCGCTTCGGATTCTTGACGCTGCCTTTGCGGAAGGAATTAATTTTCTCGATACTGCCGACTTGTATCACTACGGCTTAAACGAAGAAATTGTCGGAAAGGCGATTCGTGATAGACGAGCTGATATTGTACTTGCGACAAAGGTTGGCAACCGCTGGACGGAGGAGAAAAACGGTTGGTTTTGGGATCCATCCAAAGCGTACATAAAGGAAGAAGTAAAAGAGAGCCTGCGCCGTCTAGGAACGGACTATATCGACTTATATCAGCTGCACGGCGGGACCATTGAGGATAACATCGAGGAAACAATTGCAGCATTTGATGAGCTGCAAAAGGAGGGTGTTATTCGCTATTACGGAATTTCCTCGATCCGCCCGAACGTGATTCGCGAGTATGTAAAGCGATCTAATATCGTAAGCATCTTAATGGAATACAGCATCCTAAACCGCCGCCCAGAGGAACTATTTCCTCTTCTCAAAGAGCATCATGTAAGCGTCATTGCGCGTGGTCCGGTTGCGAAAGGATTGCTTACGAATCATAACGTAGGCAAGCTTGAAAATGCGCAGGAAAAAGGCTATTTGTCGTATCGCTATGAAGAGCTTGAACGTACACTGCAAATTGTGCAAACTGCTGCACCTAATCGTCCGCTTGAAGAAATTGCTGTGCAATACTGCCTGCACGATCCTGTTGTTGCTTCCATTATCCCAGGGGCAAGCTCTATAGGACAGCTCCGCGCAAATGCAAATGCTGGACAAGCTGCGCCCCTTACAGCACAGGAATACGAACACATTCAAAATACAACAAAGCAAGATTTGTATGAGCTGCATCGCTAGGAAAAATGTTATTCTGCTTTTTATTTGAGTACTCCAAAAGACACCTCATGTGTCATTTGGAGTATTTCTTTTGCATTTTAAGAAAGGATAACTTTTCGGGGTGATGTCTTTTTCGGGGTGATGTCTAGCTCCCAAGGCCCAAAATGGCAGACTCCGGTCCACCCCTACGCTGCTATAAAAGGCTGGCTTTGTCCTTTTCTTATACTTTAAGAAAGGATAAATTTCTAGCTGGAAGACCATTCGGCGTAGCAAGAAATTTTAGAATAAAGTATAAGTAGGGCTCGCCAATCAGCGAATTTTCTTTACACAGTTCCAAAACTTTCTCTTTTACTCACCCAATTAGCGGCTAGATAAATCAACATATAAATGGGAAAGGAGTATGCGTACTGCCAATGAACTTTTGTATATAAGCCCGTCCATTCAAATATGGGTTCTCCGATGAATGCGACCATTAATCCGTAAATGATGGCTTTCTTTAAAGGAAATATATGCGGTCTAAATTGTATCAATAATGTCATGGTCACTGGAAAAAGTGCGAAATCCCAGGGTGCATACGAAGGAATAGTAGGGATAACTTTCCCTGCATAATACCATAATCCTAAAGCAACACCGCAAAAGTCAAACCAAGAGCATACAATAATGATGAAAAAGGCAGTAAACATGAAACGAGCACGGTTTGCTTTATCAATCCATCTCCACCAGATGGCCCATGGAAGAATAGTAAGTCCGACAGATAGCCACCAGTCCCAGTGCAGAAATGTATGTTCCTTCCAGTAAGTGAAGTATGCTTCATTTGCCTTATGGACTATGTGATAAAACTCTTCAATTTTATGCGTGTTTTCTTCTAGACGGAAGTTCTTCATCCTCTAATTCACCATTTTCGTATAGTTTACATATGTGTAAAACAGAAAAATCTTTCATTTGATAAATGTATGTATTCTCTGTGCCTTCGTGTCTCCTCTTAGACCCGGGCTACGCCTAATGCTGTATGCTCCCACAAAATCCTTTCAACAGCTTCCCATTGATAGTCTTCGCATCGTATCATCAGCACGACTTCCGAGGTTATTTGTTTGTTTCCTTCCGGCCTCTTTTTAACCATCCATAATTTAATCAAAAACCCGACAAGTAAGCCGGTAACTGCCCCAATAATCCCCCAAATGATTGGTCCCCATTTTAGTACATATCCATAAATTGCCCCTAAGAGCATGGTACATGTCCCTAATATTGCTGCTGCATCAAACATACTAAGCCCATCTGCTCGGTGAATTGTATCAAATAGTTGTTTCGGTTCGGTTCTCTTTTTAAGAGGAACTGCAAATATCTGTTCTTTTGGAATCCCCTTCTGTTCCAGTGAGCTAATAGCAAGTTCAATAAAAAGGGAATTTTCAAATGTCGTAATCACTAACATACAGATCTCCTCTCCTGTTAGATAGGTGGCTTGAAATTAGGGTTTTGGTAATTGCGACGTAAATAGTTCGATAGCTCTTTTTCAAACAACTTATTGTATTCAACCGCTGAAACATAGGAATCGTACACGATAAATATATATATGGACGGGAGATACATCGCCCATTGCATATTTATAATTTGTTTCGCTTGTGCAAATTCCCCGACCATCGTAAACTGAATTGCCTGTGGGATATGTCCAAAATACAACACCGTGATTGTGTATCCAAAAACAAAGAAACCTGTGAGAATTTTATGAATATACAAGTGTCCGAGCCCAGGCATGAGAAACGACCATGTTAAAGCAATCCATGGTTTACACCTCCCTAAAGAATTAATATCCCAAGATCCGATATTCAAAGAAGGGATGGGTGCATCTTCCCGATCTGCTAATAAGTAGAGTTTATTATGATCGACAGTTACCCGGTAGCTGTCCCATATGCTAAACATATAAATTCCCACATACAGCATAAGCCATTTTTCATCGAGGGCTTTTTTAGCCGTTTCAAAATCTCCTAGTAAAGAATAGAGGATACCAAGGTTGACATTCGCCATATTGTTAATAAATGCTTCCCACGTAATGAGGATAAAAGCTGCTGCATAACGGTGCAGCAACAGATGTCCAAAACCTGGATATGAAAAAGCAAAAAAACTGATAACCCAAGGGTTTCGCAAATGAAGTTGTGAAATAGTAAATTGAGATATATGAGCTCTTGTTCTTCGAAAAGGAGGCATTTGATTCATAGCATTTACTCCTAATTACTACGTTTCTCCGTTCGTATATATTGCTTGTTTCATCGGAGAACGTATCATTTTCAAAATCATGCAGTCCCTTATATTCCAGTCCAAAAACACTGAAATAAACTGAAGATTTAGTACTTTCTCTTTGAAGCGATTTTAGCTGTTAGTATAGATCTTACGTCTACGATTACTTTTCTTTAGTATCGTTCTCATTCTTTTAGATTTTCAAACAAAAATTTCCGGCTACGTCGAATTCGCTTCTATCTGGAAATTTTTTCTTTCTCAAAGCATAAAAAAAGAAGCTGACCCCTTAGTCAACCTCTTTTTTCTATCCATTTCTTAATTTGATTGAGCCAAAACCTTTGCTTCTTCTTCATTCCCAGCCTTTTTTCCTGTCTTTCTGTCAGACAGTTTAATGTGCGGCAGAAGGAGCGTGAATACTGCCCCGATAACAATAATAACTAATCCCACTAGGAATACGCTGTGGAGAGAGTCCATTAATGATGTTTTTAAGATAGGAGTCATCTTTTCAGCTAATGCCGCTGGCAGCTGTTTCAAAGCCTCTGGGCTGAACAATGACTGCAATAGCCCCTCTGGATTTGTTGCAATCATTTCTTTAAACTTAGTTACCATTTCGCTTGCCTGTGCTGGCAATGTATTTAAGAATGGTACAAGCTTGTCATTAAGCGCCGTTCCTGCTTGCTTATTCATTACAGCCCCTAAAATGGTAATACCAAACGTACCGCCGATGGAGCGGAAAAACTGACTGGAGGATGTAACAACTCCAAGCTCCTCCCTCGAAAAGCTCTCCTGTAACGCAAGAGTAAGCAAAGGCATGACTAAGCCCATCCCGAAACCGATTACTGCCATATAAGATGTTGCCACAAGCTTTGCTGTATTCATATCTAACGTTGTCAGCAGCCCAAAGCCGCCCGCCATAACAAGCATTCCAATAATAATTTGAATTTTAATGCCAATTTTATAGACAAGTTGCCCGCCAATAATACTTGTAATGATCATCGAAACCATCATTGGCGTCATAATCATTCCCGATTCCGTGGCACTTACACCAACAATGCCTTGCATAAAGAATGGTACAAATGTAATTGCCCCAAACATCCCGATACTCATGAAAAAGCCGATTAAATTCAAAGATGTAAAGGTTCTATTCTTAAAGAGATACATTGGTAAAATCGGTTCTTTTGCCTTTGTTTCTGCGATAACGAAGCCCGCTAATCCAATGAGAGCGAGTGCGAATAAGCCGAGAATTTGCCAGGAGTCCCAAGCGTAGTCCTTGCCGCCGAGACTTAATGCAAGCAACAGGCTCACAACCCCAACAACCATTGTGAGCATACCGGCAATGTCAAACTGAATCGGTCCTGTATGCTTGCGCCCCTGTAAGCCTAACGCAATTAGAATAGTCGCAATAATTCCAACAGGGAGGTTAATATAAAATACCCACTTCCAGTTCCAAGCGTCTACAATCCAACCGCCAATTTGCGGTCCAATAACCGAAGCAAGACCGAAAATCGCTCCAAACACACCTTGAAATTTAGCACGCTGCGCTCCTGTAAACAGGTCACCGACAACAATCATCGCCATTGGCATTAGCACGCCGCCCCCGATGCCCTGCAAACCACGATAAATGATCAGCTGTGTCATATTTTCAGCCATTCCGCACAAAGCAGAAGCAATCATAAAAATAATAAGTCCTGTTACGTATACAACCCTGCGTCCTAGCAAATCAGCTAATTTCCCTGCAATTGGCACAACGGTTGTAGATGTCAGCAAATATGCTGTTGTCAGCCATGTCATCATGCTTAATCCGCCTAAATCACCAACAATCCGCGGCATCGCCGTTCCGACAATTGTACCGTCAAGTGCAGAGAAGAACATCGCAATGATGAGCCCAATCAGCAATAAGGTACGCTTGCTATCTTTTTCTTGTTTCACCATCCTAGCATTTCCCCTCTTCTTCCTCGTTCTTATCAAAAACTGTTATCTGCGCGAGCTTCTCTGTTATGGAGGCCATTGCTTCTAGCTCTTCCGTAGTCAAACTCGACAAATAGCGCTGCGCAACAGCTTTTCTCGCGCCAATTAGTTGCTTTAGCCTTTCTTCTCCACGTTCGCTCAGACGAATGTTAACAACACGTCGATCCTTCTTATCATGCTCACGTTCTACAAGCTTATGCTGTTCTAAACGGTCTATCATCAGCGTTACCGCACTTGGCTTTACATCCATATGCTCAGCTAGCTGTGAAACCTTGCAGCTCCCCTTTTTGTTTACGTATATCAATACGAAAAACTGTGTTGGGGTCAATTCATAGCTGTGTACAACCTCTAGCAGTTCAGGCTGCATTTGTTGGAACACAGTGTGAACGGCTGCCTGAATTCGTTCAATGTAATGATCTACCTCGCCCAAAGTATAACCCCCAATATTTAATTTAATTAAATATATGCATAACAGCAATATTTAATATACATTAAATATTTATATGAATCAACATTTATTTTTGTTATCTTTTTTAGGTATACGCAATTCGGATAGTTTCTGTAATATCCTTTGCATTTCGCGCCCAATCGATGACAGGAGCAGACAAAAGGTGCTCTCAAAGGTTAGCCAGACTATCCTTTAGGAACACCTTTCATGAAAATATGACATAAAGAAAAAACGAAAGTGTGGATGCCACACTTTCGTTTTTTCTTCACTTACCTAGTATTAAAAATCGAAATTATCTGGATCTGGACCGAGTCGTCGATTTTCATTTAGTGCGTCGATTTTTGCTAGGTCTTCAGCAGATAATTCAAAATCAAATACATTCACGTTTTGTTCAATGCGGGATGGCGTGATCGACTTTGGAATTGTTATAATATCGCTTTGAATGTCCCAGCGCAGTACAATTTGTGCTGGTGTTTTACCATACTTTTCAGCGAGCTCCGCAATCGTTTCGTTTTCAAAAATCTCACCGCCCTGCATAAGCGGGCTCCATGCCTCAACAGCAATCTCATGCTTTTGGCAAAACTCACGAATTTCCACCTGTGATAGGCGTGGATGAAGCTCGATCTGGTTCACCATTGGCTTAATCTTGCAGTTTGCAAGCACATCCTCTAGGTGATGGATATGAAAGTTAGATACGCCGATTGCACGCACCTTTCCTTGCTCATACAATGTTTCTAATGCTCGATATGTATCGACATATTTGCCGCTTACAGGCCAGTGGATTAAATATAAATCCATATACTCTAAGCCAAGTTTATCAAGGCTTGTCTCAAATGCCTTCAATGTAGATTCGTAGCCTTGGTCGCTATTCCACACCTTTGTTGTAATAAACAAATCTTCACGCGCTACGCCAGATTCACGGATCGCTTCTCCAACGCCTGCTTCGTTGCCATACACAGCAGCTGTATCAATGCTGCGGTAGCCGGCTGCTAAAGCTGCCTTCACTGCTGTTCGTACTTCTTCGCCTTCTTTTGTTTGCCACACGCCCAGACCAAGAACAGGCATGTCCACACCGTTATGAAGCTTTTTTGTTGGAATCATAGGTTTCCCCTCCGTTTTAGAAATCTCTTCCTGTTTATTTAATCAGTAAGAAAGCGGGAATGTCAATGAAAGTGATTTCGAACTAAGAAAAGCGGACATGGCTTCGTTTTCTCTCCCTAGTAAAGAAAACTCACCGATTGGCGAGCCCCGCTCTTGGGCGAAGACAGAGGCGTAGCCCTACTTATACTGTATTCCTAAAATTTCCGACTATGTCGAACGGTCTCCTAGCCAGCTTAAAGTGTAAAACAGGCTGGATTCTTCATCCAGCCCGACTCACATTGTTATTTGAAATCCTTCCAAGATAGATTACTTTCTTTTAGCAAATCTTCAAATGTTTTATTTTTTTCGCGTTCCCGCTGCTCACGCTTTTTTCGTTCCAATTCCTCAGCTCGCTGCTTTTCCTGCTGTTTGTCCTGCTCCTCCTGCAGCGCTTTTTGCTTTTGCTTCAGTTGCTGCAATACGTCCGTATTTAAAAAGTCTCCCAAGCGCACGCTCTCTTTTTCAGTTTCAGCTTTGCGAACGGGTTGTCTTTGCTGCTTTTGTTTTTTTGCCATATGACCTCTCCCCTTGTTGTTTCCCTCATTACGGCTTATTTTTTAGATTATTGTAGCAAATGTCCTATCCTCTTTCCAGTATACAGGTCGCCAGGAGTTCACCATTTATTCTCCCTCAAAAACAATCGCAGCGCCGCCTCCACTATTCTTGATTTTTGGATGCCTCGTTTAGCTGATGCTGCGTCCAAATGCTGTAACAGCGATACGGGAAGCGTAAAGGTTCTTCGCGCCCGTTGTTCTTCCGCCTCGGACAGTGCGTTGTATATAGGCCGATTTTCAAGCAAAGATCGAATATAACGCAATTCTTCGTACATAAGCTTTTGATAATCAGGCACTTCCGCTGCTTTAGATAAGGGTACCTCGCCAAAAATACTCTGTTCCCTAGGCTCCTCTCCCTCGCCGACAAAGACTCTTTTTTTCTTTTTGCTATCATACTCGTATCCAAATAACCGCAACTTCTTCGATAGTGTATGCGGCATCAAGCCAAGCCGCTTGGCCAACACGACGAGCGATTCCCTCCCATTGAGACGATCAATAATATCTCCTACCTTCATTGACCTGCCCTCCTAATAGAATCGAGCTGAAAAGAAAGGAATAGACAATTCTGGCTGGCTATTGTTTTCATCATTATTTGCACTACGGGCCCTTTCCAAAATTGCTCCTTTTATTAACTAAAAATGACATACTGGCAGGTATACTGCGAAACATAATCAACTGCGAGTTATAGTAATGAACCGCTAATTCGATGTATTAGTAAATTGGGAGATAAAGTATGATTGCAGCTACGCCTTTATCTTCGCCAATCGTTGAGCTGTCCGTTAAATGCTCATAGCTCTACTTTATACATACTCCAGCTTCCGCTATTTTATCATTCCGACCTTTTCATACTTATATAGCAAAAGGTCTGCTTTGCGGCAGACCTTTTGCTAATTAATTTCATAAAATCAGAATATAAAAATGAACTATCTTGTTGTTTCGCGCTCAATTAGAACAGGACGTAAGCGACGAACTGCCTCTGTCTGTTCTTTCATTTGTCGAAGCAGCATGTGGACGGCAATCGTACCTTTGTCCCCATAAGGCTGTCCGACTGTTGTAAGGGCCGGATATAAAAATTCTCCTGCTGCTATTCCATCAATTCCGATAAGCTGAAGCTGATCAGGAACAGATAGGTGAAGACGATGCGCCGCGCGCAAAGCCCCAATTCCTACAATATCATTGCAAGCAACAATTCCATCTATGTAAGGTGCATGTTGCAGCATTGCGATAGTTGCTTGCTCACCCTCCCTAACGGATAAACCGCTCGTTACGACTCGGTATGGGATATTGTAGTACTCAGCAGTATCGATGAAGCCCTCCAGCCGCTCATGCATTGCTTCATTATGCTCTGGACCGCGAAGGTGAGCCAAAAAGCGGCAGCCTTTTTTAATAAGCTGCTCTGTTGCTAGTTTTGCTCCTTCATAGTCGCAGCATCTTACAGTAGCGTACGTGTTATGTAATTCACCGTCCAAAACGACAAACGGAGTAGAGGAGATTTTCTTCTTGACCTGCTCATAGACCTCATTCATAACAAGAAAGCCCGCCACATTATTTTGCAGCAGCGTGTCTACATAGGATGCCTTCCCATTGACCCTTCCTATTACAATTTGATATCCAGCCTCATATGCTGCTTGCTCAATGGAAGAAAACAGCTCAAAAAAGGAAGGAGCAGAATCATCAGATACAAGAAGAGCTATCATCGTAGAGGATTTCTTAAAAAGCGACTTGGCTACTGCATTTGGTTTATATTGCAGCCTTTCTATTGCTTCTTCTACTTGCTTCACCGTCTCTTCATGAACGTATCCCTTTTTATTTAACACACGGGACACGGTTGCTACCGAAACACCAGCTAACTTTGCGACATCACGAATTGTTGCCACCTTCTCCACCTCTTTGCGGTAATGCGTTACAGATTTACCGTAAAACAAACAAAGCAAGCCGTCAAGATGAATATGAAAAAAAAGGAATAACATGAAGTTATTTCCCTGTCCTAGCCGTAATATGTAACATGTAACGATTGTTACATATTCTGCGCTGCTCCCGCTTTTTTTAGCAGTATGATACAATAACTTCTAGTTGAACTATTGGAGGATTAGTATGAGAGCGTTTTTCAGCTTAATAGGCATCTTCATTGCTATGTTATTTGGCGTTGGGATGTTTTTCACAAACAAGATCATGTATCTGAAAAAGAAAACAGATGAGGAAATCTTGCAGAGGGAAACAAATACAAATTTTAATTTGCAGAGGTTTCAATCGATGCAAAAGGAAGAGCTTTGGATCGACTCACCGTTTGGCTATCAAATTCATGGATATTATACTCCATCACGACATTCCAGCCGATTCATGATTTTTTGCCATGGCGTCTCCGTGAACAAACTGAATTCGGTGAAATACAGTAACCTCTTTTTAGAACGCGGCTTTAATGTTCTTATCTATGATCACCGTCGTCACGGCAAAACAGGCGGGAAAACAACGAGCTACGGCTATTATGAAAAGTATGATTTACATGCGGTTGTACAGTATATAAAGAGCCGATTCGGGCCTGATATTACTCTTGGCATTCACGGAGAATCGATGGGAGCTGCCACACTTTTGCAGTATGCAGGAATGGTTGAGGATGGAGCAGATTTTTATATTGCCGATTGTCCCTTTTCCGACTTTTACGAACAGCTATCCTATCGACTTAAAGTTGAATTCAAGCTGCCTCACTGGCCGGTGCTTCCTCTTGCGAACATGATTTTAAAACTTCGCGATGGATATAAGATACGTGATGTGTCCCCCATTCAATGTGTGAAACATATTAAAAGCCCTGTTTTGTTTATACACAGTAAGGATGACGATTATATTTTATGTAAAATGACAGAGGAATTGTATAATCACAAAGCAGGACCGAAGCAGCTGTTTATTGCAGAGCGAGGTGCCCATGCGATGTCATATGTGGAGAATAAAGAAGCATATAAGAGGGCGATCGACAGCTTCTTAAAGCGATATAAGCTATAAGCATATTTGCATAAAAGCAGCTGTGAGTACTAATACAAAGAAAACACAGCCATAATAGCAAAAAAGGAGAGAAGAATCTGTCATATGATTCTCCCCTCCTTTTTTTGCGCTTTAAAAAGGATAGATGCAACTACGTCTCTATCTTTGCCCGGCCCGGGGGCAGGGCTCTTTCTTTACTGTTATTCTGGACCTCATGCCAGGACGTCCGTGACGTCCTTCATATGTTCAGCAAGCCAAGTCATCGCTTCCTCAAGCGTCGCAAATTCTTGCATTTCAAATGTCATTTCATCCTGCAGCAGCCATGCATCCTTTTCCTCTTCTTCTATCCCAGCTTTTGACCAATGCAGCAAGCTGTAAGGCTGATGATCATATAAAAAGGAAACCCATTTTTTATCTCTCGCAATTGCTTGGATCGTATGTAATTTTTTGCTCATCTTTTTCCACCTATGTCTTTTTTCTTACACTGTAGAAACAGCTAAATTTCCAGCTCGAAGTCATTCAACGCAGTCAGAAATTTTAAGGATACAGTGTAAGTGTAACTACGCCCTAACGGCGAGTTTTCTTTACGAAGCTTATTATACATTCTAATTTTTTGGAAAGAAAGCATCTTTCTAAACATACACATACGAGTAGATTGAAAATATGTAAAAATGTGCATATTATAGAAAAAACTTAAAATTAGGAGGATATCTAAATGACAAAGGTACAAATTAAAGTCAATGATAATGGTTCGTTCCGTATCACAGGTGATGTGGAATTGGTGGATTCACAAGGACACGCGTTTCCGGCAAAGCCGGCCTTCTCTCTTTGCCGCTGCGGCTTATCAACAAATATGCCATATTGCAGCGGTGCGCATAAAGGAAAGTTCCAATCTGTTGTAAGAGCACCGCAGTCGGAAGAAACAGATATTTAGTAAGAAGCAGGATCCTGTGTGAGAGCAGGATCTTTGTACACTGTAGGAAAGTATAAATTTCCAGCCAGAAGTGGATTCGACGTAGTCGGAAATTTTAGGAATACAGTATAAGTAGGGCTACGCCTCTGTCCTCGCCCAAGAGCGGGGCTCGCCAATCGGCGAGTTTTCTTTATTGTCCTTTAAAATTTCTGGCTACAGTTGTTTTTTTCCAAATCTGCTAATAAGGAATCCCAAAATTTATAAAAGTAACAAAGAACAAGCCATTTTCTTTCATCACAAACAAATTATTGTACCTTTTTTTCTATTTTGTGCTATAATTTCAGAAAACAATATCCTTCGGGGTCGGGTGAAAATCCCAACCGGCGGTGATGAAGTCTCGTCTTCTAAGCCCGTGACCCGCCTTTGCACTCGCAAAGCGGTGGATCTAGTGAAAATCTAGGGCCGACAGTATAGTCTGGATGGGAGAAGGATTGCGTTTTCAGGCTGTACATAAGGATATGTCTATCCAAGGGCGAGTGTCTTCCTTTTTGAGAACACTTGTTCTAGCTGCTCGTTTTTTTAATCGCTGCAGCTAGGCTTATTTTCCCGTGCTTTTGTATCCTTGTTGTCGCTGAAAACAAACGTCTCTCCCAACCCCAAGGAATGTCCTTGGGGTTTTGATTTTTTAGGAGAGGTGGTCTTGCTATGACTGATCAGGAATATATGCGCCTCGCACTTGATCTTGCGAAGGCGGCGCAAGGACAAACAAGTCCAAATCCGACTGTTGGTGCGGTTGTAGTAAAGGATGGTGTGATTATCGGTCTCGGTGCCCATTTAAAGGCTGGAGAAGGTCACGCCGAGGTGCATGCGCTCAAAATGGCAGGAGATAAAGCAGAAGGGGCAACTGCCTATGTGACGCTTGAGCCTTGCAGCCATTTTGGTAAAACACCGCCTTGCAGCAATCTGCTCATTGAGAAAAAGGTAAAACGTGTTGTTGTGGCTTCACTAGACAACAATCCACTCGTATCCGGCAAAGGGGTGCAGCGTCTAAAGGATGCAGGCATCGAAGTAGAAGTCGGTGTGCTGGAGAAGGAAGCGCGTGAGCTCAATACTGTCTTTTTTCATTACATGGCAGAGCATAAGCCGTATGTCACCATTAAAACAGCAATGAGCCTTGATGGAAAAATTGCGACTGTAACAGGGGAAAGCAAATGGATTACAGGAGAACAGGCAAGGCTCGATGTGCATCGCTACAGACATGAGCATGACGCTATTTTGGTTGGCGTAAATACGGTTCTTGCTGATAATCCTAGCTTAACGACACGCCTGCCAAATGGGGGGAAGCATCCTATCCGCATCATTTTGGATACAAATTTGCGGACACCTTTGGATTCGCTTGTTGTTACGGACGGTATGGCTCCAACATGGATTATCGTTGGTTCACATGTACCGCAGGAAAAATGGGAACAATATACATCTGATATGGTAACGGTTATCAGGGCAAGCAAAAGCCGTATTGAGATAAATGAAGTACTTGCCATTTTAGGAGAAAAAGGAATTCTTTCTCTCTTTGTAGAGGGCGGACAACAGGTGAATGCAAGCTTTTTAGAAGCGAAATGCTTTCAGCAGTTCATTGTGTATATTAGCCCGAAGCTGATTGGCGGCCAAGCGGCGCCAACAATTTTTGGCGGCAGTGGATTTTCCTCGCTCGCTGATGCTGCTTCTCTTTCCATTCAATCCATTGAGACTATTGGAGACGATATAAAAATCGTCGCCATTCCGAAATAGGAGGTGCAGCAATGTTTACAGGTATTATTGAAGAAATTGGGAAAGTCGAACGGATGCAGCAAACTGGGCAGGCTATTACGATGACCATTTCTGCCTCTCATATTCTATCCGATGTGCATCTTGGCGACAGCATCGCTGTGAACGGCGTCTGCTTAACCGTTACATCCTTCACCTCTTCCGCCTTTACGGTTGATGTGATGCCAGAGACGGTGAAAGCTACATCGCTTCAGGCGCTAGGACGCGGCTCTTCCGTTAACTTAGAACGTGCGATGAGTGCAGGCGGACGATTTGGCGGACATTTTGTGAGCGGTCATGCGGATGGCATCGGAACGATTGTGGAGAAGAAAAAAAGTCATAATGCCATTTACTATCGAATTGAACTTCCAAGCAATTTGCTGCGCTACTGCATTTTTAAAGGATCTATTACAATTGATGGCACAAGTCTGACAATTTTCGGTCTAGATGATACATCTGTGACAATTTCCTTAATTCCACATACGGTTGATTACTCTGTTATTGGGCAGAAGGGTGTCGGGGACATTGTAAATATTGAATGTGATATGATTGGCAAATATATTGAACGGTTTACACGCCGGGAGGAAGCACCACCAAAATCCTCACTCACTGCAAGCTTTTTACAAGAACACGGATATATGTAAGAAAGGAGAGATCGCTATGTTTCATACAGTGGAAGAAGCGTTACATGATTTAAAGGCAGGAAAACCAATTATCGTATGCGATGATGAAAATCGTGAAAATGAAGGTGACTTTGTGTCACTTGCCGATCGTACAACGCCGGAAGTGATTAATTTTATGATCACGCACGGCCGCGGTCTTGTATGTGTACCGATTACGGAGGAGCACGCAAAGCGTTTATCCCTTCAACCGATGGTAGCAAACAATACAGATGCACACGGAACTGCCTTTACCGTAAGCATTGACCATAAGGAAACAACTACGGGCATCAGTGCCCATGAGCGTTCCTTCACGATTCAAAAAATGCTGGACCCTAACGCAAAGGGCAGCGATTTTAAACGACCAGGCCATATTTTTCCGCTTATTGCGAAAAAAGGCGGTGTGCTGCGTCGGGCCGGCCACACAGAGGCTGCTGTAGATTTGGCAATGTTATGCGGCTCCGAGCCAGCCGGTGTTATTTGTGAAATTATCAATGAAGACGGTACAATGGCACGCGTCGGAGATTTAGAAAAGGTCGCAGAGCAATTTGATTTAAAAATGATTACGATTGAAGCGTTAATTGAATATCGACGCCGTAACGAAAAGCTTGTGAAGCGCGAGGTGGAAATTACACTTCCAACAGAATTCGGAACCTTCCGTGCTGTCGGTTATACAAACTCCCTTGACGACAAAGAGCATATTGCAATCGTAAAAGGTGAAATTAATCCAAATGAGCCTGTATTAGTACGTGTACACTCTGAATGCTTAACAGGAGATGTACTAGGGTCATACCGTTGTGACTGCGGACCTCAGCTGCATGCAGCGCTTGCTCAAATTGAAGAGGCAGGCAGCGGGATATTGCTATATATGCGTCAGGAAGGCCGCGGCATTGGCTTAATGAATAAACTGCGCGCCTATAAGCTCCAAGAGGAGGGCTATGATACAGTCGAAGCGAACCATAAGCTTGGCTTTGATGCAGACCTTCGCGACTATGGCATTGGTGCGCAAATTTTAAAGGATTTGGGCGTACGCGATATTAAACTGCTTACCAACAATCCGCGTAAAATCGCAGGTCTTCAGGGACATGATTTACAGGTGGTAGAACGCGTGCCGCTGCAATTGCCAGCAAAACGCGAAAATCAAGAATATCTTAAAACAAAATACGAAAAATTAGGGCATCTGCTGCACCTATAAAAGGAGAAGAGAACGATGATTTTTGAAGGACATTTAGTTGGTACAGATTTAAAGGTAGGAATTGTAGTAGCACGTTTTAACGAATTCATTACAAGCAAGCTTCTTGGCGGTGCTCAAGACGGCTTAAAACGCCACGGTGTGGATGATGCAAACGTAGACATAGCTTGGGTACCAGGTGCATTTGAGCTTCCATTGGTTGCAAAGAAAATGGCGACAAGCGGTAAATATGATGCGGTTATTACACTTGGCACAGTAATCCGCGGCGCAACAACACACTATGATTATGTATGCAATGAAGTAGCGAAAGGCGTTGCAGCTATTACATTACAAACGGAAATACCAGTTATTTTCGGTGTATTAACAACAGAAACAATTGAGCAAGCAATCGAGCGTGCCGGCACAAAAGCGGGCAATAAAGGCTACGAGGCAGCTGCTACCGCAATTGAAATGGCGAACCTAGGCCGACAATTGCAAGGCTAATAATAAAAAACATCTATATAAAAAACGGGTCATCCTTCTATCAAAAATTTATGGAAGAATGGCCCGTTTTTTATTTGTACCTGTTTTTTGAAAAAGTAACAAGCTGAAGATGAAGAGATAAGTTTCTGAGTACGGGGAGACGAGAAATTATATTTCACTTTAAGAAAGTATAAATTTCTAACTGGCTTCCAATTCGACGTAGCGAGAAATTTTAGGCATAAAGTATAAGGGCAACTACGCCTCTGTCTTCGCCCAAAGGCAGGGCTCACCAATCGGCGAGTTTTCTTTACTATTGTTTACGCAGCTACAATACAATGATTATCATTCGAATATCGCCTGCAGCCATCATACATGACAAATGTCCAATGATTTTGCAGACTATGCCGGTTGTGCTCCATGGCATGAAACCCCTTTCGTGACGCTTACTTCGTGGCCTCTTGTTTTTCCTCTACCTCTACTGTAAGCTGCTGCATCGTTTTTCCTTCTGTTTGAATGCCAAACTTCTTGGCAAGATCATGTACTTCTTTTTCTCTCGCTGTTCGAATCCCCTCAACAATCGTATGCATGCTCTTCCCTTCCGTTTCAATGCCGTAACGAGCTGCTGCACGCTGAATCATCTCCAAACGCTTTGCCTCTTGGGCATCATGAAGCTCCTTACGCACCTGCTTAAGCTCTTTTCCCTCTGTTTCAATCCCGAAATGCTCCGCCTTTTGACGAAAATGCTGTTCAATACGCATATGCATTTCCTGTTGTGTTGGCTCTGTCGCAGCCTTCACAGGGTCTGCACTGAGGGCCTTAAATAAAATCAAAAAAGTCATTACTGCTAATGTATATCTGTACATACTAACCCTCCTGATCTTACTCTCATTGTTACTATGCGCAAGGGAAGAAAGGAAAATTCGTCCATGAAGAGAAAACTTCTTGAGAATATACAATTGAGAATGGATCCATTTTGTGGAGAAAACTCGCTTATTTATACGTTCTTTAAGCAGTAAGCAAAAACAGCCGGGTTCAATAGAGAACCGGCTGTTTTTGCTTACTGCTTCTTCGCTTTTTCTACTGCTTCTTTTAGATCCTCATACGATTTCCCTTCCGTTTGAATGCCTAGTTTTTTTGCCTCCGCTATGACTTGCGTTTCTTCTTTTTTCATAATTTCTTTACGCAGCTGATAGTTCGTTTTTCCTTCTGTTGCAATTCCAAATTCTTTCGCCGATTGTACGAGCTGCTCATGCTCCTGAGCATACCGGGCTTTTTGGACTTCTTCTCTTAGCTGAAAATGAGATTTTCCTGTTGTTGCAATTCCAAAGCGCTTTGCCTCCTCCAATAGATCAGACTCATGCAGCTTCCGAATTTCATTATGAATTTGCTCCGCTGTCTTGCCTTCTGTTGCAATCCCAAATTCCTTTGCCTTCTGCAGCAAATGCTCTCGATGCTTTTTCTCGAGCACTTGATGGATTTCCGCCTTTAGCTGCTCATCGCTTTTTCCTTCCGTTGCAATCCCAAAATGATTTGCCATTCTAAGTAAATGCTCATGCCGCGAGCCATCCTGCAAAAACTTTCCATGCATCGCTTCCGCTTTTGCTGTTGGCAGCATCCCTGCTCCTCCTACTGCCAATAAACCAGCTATTGTCCAGCCTATCACTTGCTTTTTCATCGTCTATTCACTCCTTTTATCATAAAAGATTACCGTTATTTTGCCCAATTGGTTGTTTTTTCCTCATGTTTTTATAAAAAAATTATTATAAGCAAAGAGAGTATGTCCGCGGATGAATCCTAAATTATCTTGTAAAGAAAACTCGCTGATTGGCGGGCCCTGCTCTTGAGCGAAGATAAAAGATGTAGTTGCTCATACACTTTATTGCTAAGATTTTCTGTCACATCGAATATACTCTTAGCTGGAGTTTTATGCTTTCTTAAGGCATAAAAAAACAGGAGGGTTTTCCTCCTGTTCTTACATATATTCCATGATAAGCACGAATACTATCGTACATAACAAGCTTGGCAGCCTATTAGCCACGCGAATAGACGTGATTTTTAAAATATTCAGCCCGATTACGATGATAAGCGCACCACCTGTAGCTGTTAGCTCAACAATAAGCTGATCCATTATTTCCTTCGGCACAAATGTATGAATTTGTGTTGCTAATAGTGCGATTGCTCCCTGATATAGAAAAACCGGGCCAGCAGAGAATGCGACTTCGATGCCGAGCGCTTACGACTGTTTTTCCTCAGGATAGGCATAGATAACATAACGGTCCGGCGCTGATCCGACAAATCGAAACGGATAGCAGGTTGATACATTTAACACCTCATTTGGTGCGGTTGAACCAATGACTGTTGTATTATCTGCCGGGACAATTTTTGCATGATCCATCACATAACGGAATGTGCCATACGGCAGCTCTACAATCAATTCATCGCCTTTTTCTATTTCACCAAATTTCCGAAACACTGTATCGCGATGACCGGAAAGCAAAATTTGATTATGATCTCCTGGAAATGCTGTACTTGTATAATGTCCGACCCCTTTTTTTAAGTCATCTGGATCGGTTCCTTCTATAATAGGAAGCACAGCATTAATTTTCGGGATCCGAAGCATGCCGATTGTTTCGTCCTTTTGCGGCTGAAATGCAGCACGGCTCGGCTTCGTATCCTTGGCTTTCCCTAACATCTCTTGTGCTTCTGCCGTTGATTGCTTCTGCTGCCTCTTCGCATCAATAAACTGCCATCCTGTTATGCTGATGAGTACTACCCCTGCTATAAATAACAAAGCTGCTATATAATTTCTCATTCTCTTTTGCAACACCTTCTATAGTCTTTTTTTCTATATTTTGCAACTACGCCCCTGTATACATATAAACCGTATGTCAAATTATTATAACACGTATCATGTGCTGCTTAATGATCATCATTCAAACAGTCTCCGCTGTTGTTTCACAGAACCCATTGTTGGAAATACTAACTTCTATACTCTATCTAATAAAGGAAGTTATGCAACAATGAAATATGTACGATCTCTCATCACACTTATTTTGCTTTCTGCAGCGTGCACTAGCATCGTGTTTCTCCTTCAAAATAAAAATCAACCGCAAGCGAAGGACATGCCAAAGCAAACAAATCCATCTCCGGAGGCTACAGTGCGGCTCGCGGCAGTCGGTGATATTCTTCTCCACGACGTTGTATACAATGATGCTCGCAGAAGCGGGAATCACTTTGATTTTCTGCCTATGTTTGCCGCTGTAAAGCCTTATATTGAGAAAGCTGATGTTGCTTTTGCAAATCAAGAATCGATCATAGGCGGTGTAGAAATTGGTTTATCAACATATCCTTCCTTTAACAGTCCCATTGAAATTGCTGATGCCCTTGCCTTTACCGGATTTGATGTGATGAGCCTAGCAAACAATCATGCGCTAGATCGCGGTGAACAAGCCTTGCAGCGTAGCCTCTCTTATTGGGATAAACTTAATATCGTCCGCACAGGGGCGTACACGTCACAAGAAGACAGAAATACAATTCGCACATTTTCCAAAAACGGCATAACCTGTGCTGTCTTATCGTATACATACGGTTTAAATGGGATTGATACGTTGCAAAAGCCTTATCTAGTGAACCTAATGCAACCTGAACAAATGAAACAAGATGTGGAACAAGCAAAGCAGATTGTGGACGCAGTTATTGTCATCCTTCACTTTGGAACAGAATATGAAACGCTGCCCAACAGCAGCCAAAAGGAAGTTACCCAATTTTTAGCGGACCTTGGTGTTTCTGTTATTCTTGGCCACCATCCACATGTCCTGCAGCCGCCCGAGTTTCTGACCGGAAAACAAGGAAACCAAACCTTTGTTGCCTACTCCCTTGGCAACTTTCTTGCTGGACAGGAAAATGAAGAAACGCACTTTGGTGGAATTATAGAGGTCTCTATAAGGAAGGAGAAAGATGGACGAATCGTATTAAACAATCCCTCCTTTTTACCGACCTTCACATACTCTCGCAATCAAACGGATTATCAGGTCATACCGCTTGCACAAGTTACAGAAGAGCAATATCCGCTTGCACGAGAACGCTATGACAAAATCATACAGCATATGAAAACTTACCTTCCGACGCTGCGTATTGTTACACCCAAGTAATACCGTGTTAAGAGAAGCTGCCCGGGGGCAGCCTCACGATTCATAGTAATTGCCATAATAGTTGTTCGAATACGGCCACGTTTGTAAATAGGGCGGCTGGATTTGCTGGACTTGCTCGCTTTGACGAAACGGCATAACACGTTCATCTAATGCAGGTATATATATTGGAGTGTAATAATAAAATGAAGCAGGTGGATACAACCAAATCATACATCATCCCTCCTATGCATATATTGAACAATATGCAGCACACAAGCTGTTTGGGTGGGCGATTTTACCGTATATGAAAAGAAAACTCGCCGATTGGCGAGCCGTTGGGCGAAGACAAAAGCGTAGTCGCCCTTATACTATATTCCTAAAACTTCTCACTACGTCGAGTCAGCTTTCGGCTAGAAATTTATCTTTTCTCTACAGCATAAAATAAACGGAATCTACGCAGATCCCGTTTATTCGTTACGTACGCATCAATGCGATTGCTGTTGTTTTCTTTTTCTCTAGGCGGCGTTGCCGTTCTTTTTCGTATAGATGGTAGATGATGAAATACGAAGCAAGACCCAGTAATGTCCCGAAGATGATCATGCCAATCAGTGTATATAAACCGCTATGCAGCAGTTCCTTTGCGATATCCATAAAGTTTCCTGAGAATACCTCTAACAGTGAGTGCTCTTTCATTGGCCGATCATGGATGTCAACCGGATAAACAAACTTGCCAAGCGCATGAGCAAACGGGAGCAAAACAACAGGTAAAAACGTTAGCTTGCCGACAACGTTTCCAATAATCGCTGCTGGAAGGGACCCACGGAACAAACGGACAATTGGGTAAAACAGTAAGTAAATTAAAGAAGCAGTAGAAAGAACAATCATTTCCATACCAAAGCCAAGTGCGAATCCAAGCGCAACCTTTTTGGCACCGCCAGGAGATCGAAATAACTTATAAAAATTAAGCTTAAATGCACGTTGTATCTTTCTCCAAAAGCCGTATTTCCTTTTTCCTCTTTTCACATACATCTCTCCCGTTTTATCCTTCACAAGTTTCCTCACAGATATATTTCTCCTTGTATATACTATTATAATGTATAAAGAAGAGTTAAAAAAGATAATAAATATTCAAATAACAATACATATTTTGGAAAGGATTTAGAAGCTCTTCCATCTCCTCATGTAAACAGTATATATATTTAAAACATAATATTAAGATTGCAATAAAGAAAACTCACCGATTGGCGAGCCCTGCTCTTGGGCGAAGACAGAGGCGTAGTTGCCCTTATATTGTACCCCTAAAATTCCTCGTCATATCAAACTATCTTCCACCTGGAAATTTATACCTTATTAAAGTGCAAAACAAGCAGTCCTCATTTAGAAGACTGCTTGTTTTATAACTATTGTAATAGCGCAGCAAGTACTGCCTTTTGCGCGTGAAGACGGTTGCCAGCTTGCTCAAATACAGCGGACTGTGGTCCGTCAATAACTTCTGCGGTTACTTCTTCACCGCGGTGCGCCGGTAAGCAATGTAAAAACTTGTAATCTGGCTTTGCCCATTGCACCAATTGCTCATTTACCTGGTATGCTGCAAAGTCTTGCAGACGTTTTGCAGCTTCCTCTTCTTGCCCCATACTAGTCCAAACATCTGTGTATAAGAAATCTGCTCCTTGCACAGCTGCTTGTGGATTTTCCATAACTTCAATTACAGCGCCGGTTTTCTTTGCAATTTCCTTCGCTGTATTTACAATTTCCTCATTCGGCTCATAACCAGCCGGGCAAGCAGCTGCCACATGCAGACCAACCTTTGCTCCCCCAATTAATAAGGAATGCAGTACATTGTTGCCATCTCCAACATAAGTAAGCTTTACGCCCTCGAATGTTCCTTTTTCCTCATAAATAGTCTGCAAATCTGCCAAAGCCTGACAAGGATGATGGCCATCTGTTAGACCATTAATAACAGGTATTGTCGCATACTTCGCAAGCTCTGCCACCTTCTCGTGCTCAAACGTACGAATCATAATCGCATCTACGTACTGCGATAATACCTTTGCCGTGTCTTCAATTGTTTCTCCGCGTCCAAGCTGAAGCTCTTTTCCGCTTAAAAACATACCATGTCCGCCAAGATGCAGCATGCCTGTCTCGAAGGAAACACGTGTACGCGTGGAGCTCTTATCGAAAATCATCGCTAACACTTTTCCTTGTAATACGTTTGGATTGCTTCCTGTTTCAGCTCGCTGCTTTTTTAGCTGTACCGCCAGTTGAATCAAGGATACAATCTCCTCTGAGCTAAGCTCCTCTAATGTTAAGACATCATTTGCCTTTAATTTCACATCTATCGTTTGCTGTAATACACTCATGTAGCACGCCTCCCTTTGATTGTCCCTAATCCCTTACGAAAAATAACACTCACCATAAAAGGCAGAAACGCACCTTCTATGGTGAGGAGGTATTTTACAGCGTGAGCCATTCTGACTAGCTCCGCTTTTTATTACACTATAAAAAATTATAAATTTCTAGCTAGAAGTCACTCTACTTATATGGGAATTTCAGGAATGTAAGTGCAACTCTGTCTTCGCCCAAGGGCACGGCTCGCCAATCGGCGAGTTTTCTTTATAGTGAGACTGCACTGACTTTGCCTAGTACTTCTTTTATTGCGCTAGCAGCTGTTTCCAGCTCTTCCTTTGTTACCGTTAAAGGAGGCAACAGACGTACAACATTCGGTCCAGCCACCAATACGAGCAAGCCCTTCTTTTGCAGCTCTGTTACAAAAGGAGCCGCTTCTGTGTTACATTCGATTCCGATCATTAACCCTTTGCCGCGCACTTCTTTAACAACTGGAAGAGATGTTACATCTTGCAGAAGTTCCATAAAGTACGCCTCTTTTTCAGTCACACTTTCTAGGAATTCTGGCTGCATTACGTTCTCTAGCACCGCTTTCGCAGCAGACATTGCAATCATATTCCCGCCAAACGTTGTACCGTGTGTTCCCGCACTAAATGTATCCGCAAGCTCCCCTTTTCCAATAAGCGCCCCAACTGGAATACCGTTTCCAAGCCCCTTCGCTACTGTAATGATGTCAGGAGAAATACCATAGTGCTGATAAGCGAACGCTTTTCCTGTCCGCCCGATTCCTGTTTGCACTTCATCAATAATTAGCAATGCGCCATATTGCTTGCAAAGCTTTTCTGCTGCCTGCAGAAATTCTATTTGTGCTGGCGTTACGCCGCCTTCCCCTTGCACAGCCTCTACCATAACAGCCGCCACTTCATGATCCATCGCCTGCTCAAGCGCCGCCGCGTCGTTAAATGGCAAATAAGAAAACGTCGGGAGCAGCGGACCAAAGCCGCTGTGAATTTTCTCTTGTCCTGTTGCCGTCATTGTCGCAAATGTGCGGCCGTGGAATGATTGATGGAACGTTAAAATTCTGCTTTTCCCTGTATGTTTACGGGCTAGTTTAATAGCTGCCTCATTTGCTTCTGCGCCGCTGTTACAGAAAAATACGCGCTGTCCGTCGCTATTTGCAACGAGAAGAGACGCAACTTCCTCCTGTAAGGAGTTTTCAAAAAGATTTGAAACGTGCCATAGCTTTTGTAATTGTGCCTGCACCGCTTCAACTACAGCAGGATGACAATGTCCTAGATTGCATACAGCGATACCAGAGACAAAGTCTAAGTATTCCGTTCCATTTGCATCAATTACCTTTGTGCCTTTACCCTCTACGATTTCCAATTCCCAGCGTTTGTAATTCGGAAATAACGCGCTGCTCATCCTGCCTTCACTCCTTTCGTAACAGTTGTTCCAATGATTGCTCCGTTCTCATCAATAAAGCCTTTAAGTCCATCTACGATAATAACCTGCTCAACTTCACCCTGCAGTGAAGCTAAAGCCGCCTTCACCTTTGGAATCATACCGCCCGTAATGACTCCCTCTTCAATCAGACTGGACAATAGCTCTTCGTTCGCCTCGCGAATAAGTTCACCATTATGAAGTACACCTGGAACGTCCGTTACAAATAAAAGTTGCTTTGCTCCAAGTGAAGAAGCAATCGCTCCCGCAGCTGTATCACCGTTAATGTTATACAGCTGACCGCTTGTATCCATACCTACCGGAGACACGACTGGAACGAGTTCCTGTGACAGCAAGCTTTGCAGCAGCTTCACATTTACAGTCTTCACATCGCCAACATATCCAAGCTCTTCATTTAAAGCGGCAGCTTCGAGAAGTTTGCCATCGCAGCCGGATAATCCGACAGCTGACGCGCCGTTTTTCTCAAAGCGTGCTACGAGATTTTTGTTTACCATTCCACATAAAATCATTTCTACAACTTCTAATACATCCTTTGTTGTGACGCGCAATCCGTTCTTTTTTTCTACTGGAATGTTTAGCTTCGTCAACATTTCATCGATTTCCGGCCCGCCTCCATGGACAACGACAAGGTCGTGTTCTGCTTTTAGCTTTTGCAGGCTCGAAAAGAAAGTGTCCGACAGACGTGCTAAGACGCTCCCGCCGCACTTTACTACAATTGCCTCTTTCATTTCCGTCTCCCCTTACGTGCGATAGCTCGCATTAATTTTCACGTAATCATAGCTTAAATCACAACCCCATGCCGTTCCGCTGAAGTCCCCAATGTTTAAGTTCACGTTAATTACAATTGTATCCTGCTGTAAATAACGCTTTGCTTCTTCTTCTGAGAAAGGCTGCGGTTCACTTTGTTTCAGTACAGCGATATCTCCTAATGAAATATCCACCGTGCGCGGATTTACCGGCGCTTCACTATGGCCTAATGCACCGATGATTCGACCCCAGTTCGCATCTTCACCATAAACTGCTGTTTTCACTAGGCTAGAGCCAACGATTTTCTTCGCCGCCATACGCGCATCATCCTCTGAAGTCGCGCCATGCACATTCACTTCAATCAGCTTTGTTGCGCCTTCGCCGTCTTTTGCAATCGCCTTTGCTAAATCCTCGCTTGCGCTTTTAAATGCTTGGAAAAATTTATCCCAGTCTGGATGTCCCGGATGAAGCGGCTCATTTTCTGCCAATCCGCTCGCCATCACAACGACCATATCATTTGTAGATGTTTCGCCATCTACTGTAATTTGATTAAATGTGCGATCCGTTACTGTGCGCAGTGCCTGCTGCAGCACCTCACTGTCAATATTTGCATCCGTTGTAAGAAAGCCTAGCATTGTCGCCATATTCGGGTGGATCATGCCAGAACCCTTTGCCGCACCTGCTACTGTTACACATTTGCCATCAATCATTGTTTGGTAGCATGTTTTCTTCACAACTAAGTCTGTTGTTAAAATCGCTTCATAAAAGCCAAAGGCATCCTGCTCATCCTCTGTAGGAGAAAGCTGCGAGATCCCCCCGCGCACTGTTTCCATCGGAAGCATTTCACCGATCACTCCTGTTGAAGCGACCGCTACAAGATGTTCCTCTAAACCAAATTGCTGCGCTGTCAGTGTGCGCATCTCAAAAGCGTCCTGTTCTCCTTGCTCTCCTGTACACGCATTCGCATTCCCACTGTTTACGACAACTGCTTGAAGCTTGCCGTGCGCAGCGATGCTGTCTTTCGTGACAACAATTGGTGCTGCCTGAAATTGATTTCGTGTATACACAGCTGCGCAGCTGGCCGGTACCTCACACAAAATCGCTCCGAGATCTTTCCTCGCTTTTCGAATTCCGGCGTGCACTCCTGTTGCTTTAAAGCCTTTTGGAGTAACAATAGATCCATTTGCTAGTTTTACGCACACTGATGTTTCAATCATGATTTTTCTTCCTCCTCTATGGATACAAAGGCACAATATCAAGCCCTGTTCGTTCATTCAATCCTAATACAATATTTGCGTTTTGCACCGCTTGCCCTGCAGCGCCCTTCATCAAGTTATCAATAACAGATACAACTGTAATCCGTCCTGTTCGCTCATCATATGTTACAGCTATATCGCAATAGTTTGAGCCGCATACCTCTTTCGGACTTGGATAGCCGCTCTGGCGGATCCGTACGAATGAAGCGTCTGCATAGCTTTCCTCATATATTTGCTTTAGTTGCTCCCGTGTCATTTCACGCTTTGCCTGCCCATACATTGTTACCATGATGCCGCGTGTGATCGGAATGAGGTGCGTGCTAAAGGTAATAGGCTTCGTATTTTCATTCCATTCTGTCAGCATTTGCTCAATTTCTGGCACATGCTGATGCTCATTTACTTTATATATTCTAAGGTTATCGTGAATTTCCGGGAAATGCGTCATCGCGTTTGGTGATTTTCCTGCTCCCGATACACCTGATTTTGCGTCAATAATAAGAGAATTCTCTTCAATTAATTGTTCCTTCATAAGAGGTGCAGCCGCAAGCAATGTAGCAGTTGCATAGCATCCTGGATTCGCAATCAAGTCTGCTCCGTAGATGCTATCCCTTTTCCATTCTGATAATCCGTAAACTGCTTTTGCTAAATCCTCTCGCCCAGCAGCCGGTCGTTTATACCATTGCTCATACTCATCTGGATTTTTCATACGGAAATCCCCAGAGAGATCAATCACTTTTAAGCCTTTTCGCAATAACCCTGGAGTCAGCTCTTTAGAAACCCCTGGAGGCGTTGCTAGAAATACAAGCTCGCTAGTATTCGCAATATGATCTGCGTCTATTTCTTCTAATGTATTTGTTACGATCGAGTTTAGGTGCGGATACTGATTGCTAATCGGTTCCCCCGTTTGCGAAAATGAGTGAATCGAAGCAACCTCAAGCTCAGGGTGGTGAGCAAGCAATCGCAGCAACTCCACTCCGCCGTATCCCGTAGCACCGATAACAGATGTTTTCATATATTCCCTCCGCTCATAAAATCAATGTATCTCTGATTATAATATTGTATATTTATGACGTCAATTAAATATTTATAAATGACCGAATTTTTTTCATGTTCGCACAATATCAGAACGCCCCGCAAGAAGGCCAGCAAAAAATTCGGAAACTTTTCTTTCTTATAATGTCCTAAAAAAAGACGGACAAAGCATATTCTTTTTTCAAACAGTAGTATAAAGCTGCGTAGCTTCAGCTGGTTTAAAACGTGACTTTCATAAAAAGGATGTTTTTATTCATTGAAATGCATAAAAACTTGTTTTGATTAAGAATCCAACAAAAACAGCTTATTTTTTCTTTATCCTTCCTTACTTCTGCTGTATACTGTTACAAAATCAAGAACAAAGGGACTTAAACAAATGAATGAAGCATTGATCAAAAATATGATCCGCAATTGTTTTTATCAATATCATTATACGAAAGAGACTTTGCCGCTTTCCGAGTCCGATTACAGGCAGCTTCTTGAGGAAATATGGAAGATGCAGCGGGATCAGCCTGATGCTGAGCTATACGAGCTCATAGAGGATGCCGTATACGAATTTATCACCAATTCAAGCCAGTAAGAGGATAGGTCTGCAGCAAATAATAAGCAAAAGGCTGTTCCGGGACAATCTCCAAAAACCCCAGCCGTAGCGTTTACGGCTGGGGTTTTTGATTAGTTTGTATATCAAGCAGTACAGTTAGGATTTCTCATACCAACCGTTAGTAAGATATCACTGGCAAGTGCTTTCGATAAAATTATTCGGCAGCTTCATCGAAAAAATAAAATGGGAGAGCTATTACAGCCTTCCCATTTATTTTTTGTTAAGCGATTTTCCTGCCGCACGCTCAAATAAACCAGGAAATAAAGAAAAAATCACAGGACCGATTCCCATCCAACGCGGAAGATTTAGCTCCCGCTTTCCTGTTTCAATCGCTTTTATCGTTTTCTTTGCGACATAATCAGCTTTCAGCATATATCGTTGCATGCTTTTGACATACGTACCGGATTGATCAGCAATATTGAAAAAATTTGTTTCAATAGGACCTGGATTTACAGCCGTAACACCTATATTTGTATTACCGAGCTCCATGCGCAGACTGTTTGTAAAACCAAGCACCGCATGCTTTGTTGCCGCATATGCACTTGATTTTGGTGTTGCGATCTTCCCAGCAAGCGAGGCAATATTGACAATATGTCCGCTGTTACGCCGAAGCATGCTTGGGAGAACTGCCTTCGTACAAGCAACAAGACCAAATACATTTACATGAAACATCTCCTTGACCTCCGCCATGGAGGCATCCTGAAACGTTTTGAAAATACCAAAGCCCGCATTGTTCACAAGCACATCGACAGAACCGACTTCCTTCTCAACACGTGCAAATGTTTCTTCCACCATCCGCTCATCACTTACATCAAGTGCATAAACATGGCAAGGGGTGCGGTACTGAGCTTCAATCTTCTCCTTTAGTTCTTCAAGCTTACTTTTCGTGCGTGCCATGATAACAAGCACTGCTCCAAGAGCTGCGGCCTGCAAGGCAAGCTGCGCACCGATGCCGCTTGAGGCACCTGTAATAACAATCACTTTTCCGCTAAGCTTCATATTCTCACCTATTTCGCATAATACATCCACTCTGCTACAGATGTATCTAATAATATTTGTTGATTATATTTTAAAAAGTCCAATTGTCCAACTGTTTCAGACAAAGTGAGCGCAAACTGCTTCGTATACAGTGTCGGAAACAGCTGTATGCATATTTCAAACGCCGTCATCGGTTTTTCCTTCAGCATATTGAGTACCTTTTGCGCCCGAGCTTCCTGTTTTTTCAACCGCTCCGCTACAAGCTCACTTACCTGTGTGACATCACTGCCATGCCCCGGCAAAATACGCGAAATCGGCATCTCTCCAAGCCGTCGCAATGTACCATTATATTCTAACAGCGGCTTTTTCCGCTCCGTCTCTCCGAAATAAGGCGGTTCTAATAATGGATTCGAGGAAATATGACCGAGCAATGCATCGCCGCCAATCATCAAGCCGTCCTGCTCCCGAAACAAAGCGATGTGGGTAGAAGCGTGTCCCGGTGTCTCGATCACGGTAAACTCCGGCAAGAAATCCAGACGATCCCCTTCCTGAACCGCTGCACTTAACGAGCGCTTGCTCGCGTAAGCAAGCGTCCTCTTCATCGGGGGTCCATACTTCGCAATCACTTCCGGGATGCCGAACTGCGGTACAATATCTTGAAAAAATTGCTCATAGCATGCTAAAAAGTCTGGATTTTGACTAATCCACGGCTCATTCCGCGGATGCCCAATAATAGCAGTGGTCTCCGAAAAATCATTCAGCAAGCCAGAGTGATCTACGTGATGATGTGTAATGATAACTGTTTCAATGTCAGACAAACGATAGCCAAGTTCACCAAGCCCAGCCTGTAAAGCCAAGCGGGCCTCTGCTGTATTTGTTCCCGTATCTACAAGCGTCAACGAATCGCCTTTTATTAAAAATACATTCACTGTTTCCACTGCAAACGGAACTGGAATCTCCAGTCGGTAAATGGTGTCCATTGTTCAGCCCCCTTATTCTTTTACCTGTAAAGAAAACTCGTCGATAGGCGCAGACAGAGACGTAGTTGCACTTACACTGTATCCCTAAAATTTCCGACTACGTCGAATTGACTTCTGGCTGGAAATTTATATCTTCTTACAGTGTAAAGAAAACTCGTCGATAGGCGCAGACAGAGACGTAGTTGCACTTACACTGTATCCCTAAAATTTCCGACTACGTCGAATGGCTTCTGGCTGGAAATTTATCTTTTCTTACAGTGTAAAGAAAACTCGTCGATTGGCAAGCTAGTAGGCGTAGACAGAGACGTAGTTGCAACTGCACTTTGTTCCTAAAATTTCCTGCTGCGTTGGATCAGCTTCTATATAGAAATTTATACCTTTTCGCAAGTGTCCCATTTAGACTCGATAGCCAAACAACCCGCACATTCTGCAGACTTGTTCCTGCTTAAACATGTAAAAAATGAATCTCCCTTCAGTTTACACGAAGAGTAAAATTTTGTCATTCATTTCGAAGTGACATATACTCTTTACATGGAAACACATTCTGAAGTATAGTGATAAAAATACGGAACAATCAGAAAATGTCCCATATGATATGGGAGTACATTTTATCAGGGGGCTTATCATGCAAAGCTATAAAATTGCCTTTTTAGGGGCCGGCTCCATTGCGGAGGCCGTGATCGCAGGATTATTGGAAGCAAATTTAGTCAAGGGACAAGATATTACAGTGAGCAACCGCTCTAACACTGATCGGCTCTCGTACTTCAAAAGCAAGTACGACGTAAACGGCACACACGATAAAAAAGAACTTCTTCGTAATGCCGATATTATCTTTTTTGCTATGAAACCAAAAGACGTAGTTGAAGCAATCGCTGAGGTGAAGGAATACATCACGGAGAAGCAATTCATTATTTCTCTTCTTGCTGGTGTTTCAACAGCTTCTATGACAGGATTGCTAGAAAAGCACATACCGATTGTTCGTTCTATGCCAAATACATCAGCTGCTATTTTGAAATCGGCAACAGCGATTTGTGCATCTGCTTATGCAACAGAAGAACATCTTCGTATTGCAAGACAGCTCTTTGAAGCAATTGGCAGCGTTTCGGTTGTGGATGAAGAACAAATGCATGCAGTCACAGCTTTAGCTGGCAGCGGCCCAGCTTATGTGTATTACATGGTCGAAGCAATGGAACAAGCAGCGCGCGAGGCTGGTCTTGACGATGAGGTTGCTAAATCATTAATCTTACAAACATTATCCGGAGCGGCTGATATGCTGCTCACAACAGGGAAGCATCCGACTGTTCTGCGTGCGGAAATTACGTCCCCGAACGGCACAACCCAAGCTGGGATTGAAACGCTGCAGAACAATGGTTTCCCAGATGCAATTATAAAATGCATCAAGCGGGCAACAGAGCGCTCCCATGAGCTGGGTGAAACGCTACAAGCATTGATGAAGCAATAAAGCGAGCCCTGCCCTTGGGCGCAGACAGAGGCGGAGTTGCACTGATACTGTATTCCTAACATTTCTGACTATGTCGAATTGGCATCTAGCTGGAAACTTATCTTTTCTTACAGTGGAATAAAGTTTGCAACACACAAAAACCGAAAGAGGATGGCAATTTGCCGTCCTCTTTCATTTCTTACTCACTTCTCTTGGATGGAGATACAAATTTTCCAATTGAAAATCGTTTGAAATCATCCGCCAATTCTGTATGAGAGAAAATATCGCGCGCTTCTTCCAGCAGCTGAGCACACTGCTTCCCTTGATAACGAGAGCTTATGTGCGTCAAAATCAGCCGCTTCGCTCCGGCAAGCATTGCTACGCGGGCTGCTTGATGCGTTGTAGAGTGATAATACTCATGCGCCTGCTCTTCTTCGGCAGCCGCCAGCGTTGCCTCATGCACAAGCACGTCTGCATCCTGTGCCAAACGAATACTTGTCTCGCAATAGCGCGTATCTCCTAAAATCGTGACAATCCGTCCCTTTTGCGGTGGTCCAATAAAATCTGCGCCGCTTAGCACCGTTCCATCCTCAAGCTCAACACTTTCGCCGTTCTTTAAACGTTTAAACATAGGTCCCGGTTTTATGCCGCGCTCAAGCAATTTATCAACAAGCAGCGGTCCGGGAATGTCGTGCTCTGTAATACGATATCCAAAGCACTCGATTCCATGAGAAAGACGTGCTGTTTCGACTGTAAACTGTTCGTCTTCAAACACAATACCCTCCTCTTCGATTTCCACAATATGAAGCGGATATTTCACATGTGTTGTACTTACTGTAAGAGAGACCTCGATAAAGGAACGAATCCCTTTTGGTCCGTATACCGTCAGTGGCGTATCCCCGCCTTGAAAGGAACGGCTGCCAAGCAGACCGGGCAATCCAAAAATATGATCCCCATGCAAATGGGTAATAAAAATCTTTTCAATCCGGCGCGGCCGAATCGATGTATGTAAAATTTGATGCTGCGTCGCTTCCCCGCAATCAAACAGCCACGTTGCGGCCCGCTCCTCCAATAGCTGCAGCGCCGCAGCCGATACATTTCGCTCTTTTGCGGGAACGCCTGCACCTGTTCCTAAAAACAATAACTCCACACTGCTTCCTCCAAATATCATAGTATATACCGTTCATCTTACGGAAAGTTGAGCCGATTGGCAAATGTTTCTCGCAATCAGAAAATAAGTTATATTGTTCATGTGTTTATAGTTGTATCCGCTAAGCTGTACTCCGTGCCAATAACGCTTTCGAATCCAACTATGCAAATTTAGATTTACTGTCAGTACAAGTATGTAAAAAGGATAACTGTATTGAACTACTCCCACCTACTCGCTAACGCTCCTTTCCCACAAGGGGAAAGATCGTTCTCAAAATACGAAAAGAGGACAAATATGCCCTCTCTTCACTCTTCTTATTTCGCAGTCTCCTGAACAATCGCAACAACCAGTTCAGCTGTTTTCACCAATTCCTCAATCGGCATTTTCTCATTTGTTGTATGAATATCCTCATACCCAACAGCGAGATTTACCGTTGGAATGCCGTGTCCGGCAATTACATTTGCATCGCTGCCGCCGCCGCTTTGGTGGAGTGCTGGCGTACGTCCGATGCTTGCTACTGCACGCTTGGCCACCTCAACCACGTGATCACCATCTGCAAACTTAAAGCCTGGATACATCACCTCGATTTCCACCTCGGCTTGTCCACCCATTTCCTCAGCTACCGTTTCGAATGCCTCCTTCATTTTTTGCGCCTGCTGCTGCATTTTTTCTCCTATGAGAGAACGCGCCTCCGCTAAAATCAAAACATGATCACACACGATGTTTGTTTGTGTACCGCCTTCAAAACGTCCGATATTTGCCGTTGTTTCTTCGTCAATACGGCCTAACGGCATTCTTGCAATCGCCTTGGCCGCAATTGTGATCGCAGAAACACCCTTCTCAGGAGCCACACCCGCATGCGCTGTTTTTCCACGAATAATCGTTTTAATTTTCGCCTGCGTCGGCGCTGCGACGATAATGTCACCAACCTTGCCATCACTGTCAAGCGCATAGCCGTACTGAGCGGTGATAAGAGAACGATCTAATGCTTTTGCACCGACAAGACCGGATTCTTCTCCAACTGTAATAATAAATTCGATCTTCCCATGCTCTATCTGCTGCTCCTTTAGCACACGAACCGCTTCCAGCATCGCCGCAAGACCTGCCTTGTCATCCGCCCCTAAAATGGTTGTCCCGTCTGTTACAACATATCCATCCTTCACGGAAGGAGTAATTCCTTTTCCAGGAACAACTGTGTCCATATGAGACGTAAAATAAATCGTATCAGCACCCTCCTTCGTCGCTGGAAGCGTGCATACTAAATTGCCTGCACCGTGCCCAGTTTCTGCAGTTGTATCATCCTCAAATACTTCTACACCAAGGGCAGAAAATTTCTCTTTTAATACTTTGCAAATCTCCGCTTCAAACTTTGTTTCGGAATCTACCTGTACAAGCTCTAAAAATTCGTTTAGCAAACGCTCTTGATTAATCATGGCTATGAACCTCCCAAAAAATTATGTATCTTTCCTATTTCGCCTTTACTTGATGGAAATCTTGTCTATGCACAAAATTTTTTAAATAAGGAAAGCCAAGGCGCGCTTGCTCCCGTAACAAAACCCCCCACGTCCAAACCACACAGTTCGGACGGAGCCGACTTGTGGAAGGAAGCAGGACCGCACCGATACCAGGATGCTTTCTTATCTTTACACTGTAGGAAAGTATAAATTCCCAGCTAGAAGCCAATTCGACGTAGTCGGAAATTTTAGGAATACAGTATAAGTGCAACTACGCCTCTGTCTTCGCCCAAGAGTAGGGCTCGCCAATCGGCGAGTTTTCTTTATAAAGAAGCTGTACTTACTTCTCTATCATATACCAAAAAACAGGAAGAAGCGAACGGCTAAGCATTCACTTCTTCATATCATAATGGGATATTCCCATGTTTTCTCTTCGGACGCTCCTCCTTTTTCGAGCGCAGCATTTCGAGCGCCTGAATCAGCTTTTGTCTTGTTTCCCGGGGATCAATTACATCATCAACAATGCCATGCTTTGCTGCAATGTATGGATTTGCAAATTTCTCGCGATACTCATCGATGAGCTCCGTTCGTGTTACATCTGGCGCCTTACTGCCTTCAATCTCTTTTGCGAAGATAATATTAACCGCACCTTGCGGACCCATTACCGCAATTTCAGCATTTGGCCAAGAGAACACAACGTCTGCACCGATTGATTTACTGTTCAATGCTACATACGCTCCGCCGTAGGCCTTGCGAAGAATGACTGTAATTTTTGGAACTGTTGCTTCGGAGTACGCATATAGAATTTTCGCCCCATGTCGGATAATACCGCCGTGCTCCTGCTTCACACCTGGGAAAAAGCCTGTTACATCCTCAAACGTAATGATTGGAATATTAAAAGAATCGCACAACCGAATAAAACGGGCTGCTTTGTCGGACGAATCAATATCCAAACTTCCTGCCATTACCTTCGGTTGGTTACATACCAATCCGACAGCTTCTCCTTTTATCCGTGCGAAACCGATTACAATATTTTTAGCAAAATCCTTTTGAATCTCAAGGAATGTATCGTCATCTACAACCTGCCGAATAACCTTGCGCACATCATATGGACGAAGTGAATCAAATGGAATCACATCCGTTAAATCCGGACGGTAATCATCGGTATCATGTCTTTCATACAAAAGCGGGCGTTCCTCGCAGCTTTGCGGTAAATAGCTCAAAAGTATGCGCACTAGCTTGAGTGCTTCTTCCTCATCAGCCGCTGCAAAATGAGCATTTCCGCTAATTGAGCTATGGACTGTTGCACCGCCTAGATTTTCAGTTGAAATGCTCTCGCCCGTTACCGTTTCAATGACCTTGGGGCCGGTAATAAACATCTGGCTTGTATTCTCCACCATGATCACAAAATCCGTAATAGCTGGAGAATATACCGCCCCGCCCGCACATGGTCCCATAATTACAGAAATTTGCGGAACCACACCTGAGTAAATGGCATTTCTATAAAAAATATGACCATATCCGTCAAGCGACAAAACACCTTCCTGAATACGCGCACCACCAGAATCATTTAATCCGATGATAGGCGCTCCGTTTCGTGCTGCCAAATCCATAACATTCGCAATTTTTTTGGCATGCATTTCGCCAAGTGCACCGCCAAACACAGTAAAATCCTGTGAAAATAAATAGATTGGGCGGCCATTCACCTTTCCGTAACCCGTTACAACACCATCACCAGGTCCAATTTTGGCTGCCAGCCCAAAATCTGTACAGCGGTGCTCCATAAACGGATTCAACTCGACAAAGGTACCGGTATCTAATAAGAGCTCGATCCGCTCGCGAGCCGTCAGCTTGCCGCGCTGATGCTGCTTTTCAATTTTATCATCTCCGCCGCCAAGCTCGATTTTCCGTCGTTTATCATAGAGTTCGTTTAGCTTTTCATAAATATCCGCCATCTATTAGCCCTCCGCCTCTACCTGTTTTTCGCAAAGCTCATACAGCACACCATGCGCGGACTTCGGGTGCATAAATGCGATATGGGAACGGGCGGCTCCAAGACGCGGAATCACATCAATCATGGAAATGCCTTTCTCCTGCATCTCCTGAATGCGTTCTGTAATCGTGCTTACCCCTAGTGCCACATGATGAATGCCTTCACCGCGCTTTTCGATAAATCGAGCAATAGGACTATCGGCCGCTGTTGGTTCAAGAAGCTCAAGCTTGCTTTCGCCTAATTTTAAGAAAGCGACCTTTACTTTTTGTGAAGCAACTTCTTCAATCCCCAAAAGCTCCAGTTGCAACATCTCGGTGTAAAAGGGAAGGGTTTCCTGAAGGGATTTTACTGCAATCCCGATATGATCGATTTTCTTAATCATTTCCCTCTCTCCTTCACTAAGCACAAGCTGCAAAAATGGTTCAAATAGTAGACATACACGTTTTATATTCTTTTCACATACAAAATATTCCTTTTTTTCTGTATGCCACTCCTCGAATATTGTCAATATCCGCATCTGCTTGCCCCTGTCCTTTCTTCCCTTTAAAATAGAAACATAAGTAAAAGGAGGGACAAGCGATGAACAAAAGAAAACAAAAAATCGTTGTCTACATTATGTTACTTTCCATGATTATTACAACGCTTCTAGCCGGCATTAGCATGTTCTCGTAGAAAACTCACACAGATATGTAGTTGCCATAGACTTTATACGCGAACAGCCGGCCCCCTTTACGGAGCCGGCTGTTCGCTTCTTGCGATTGCGCCTTTTTCTTTGGCAAGCTGTTCAAATGATTTTTTTGTTTTCACAATGAGCACCTTTGTTCCCATTGGGATCCGATCATATAAATACTCGACATCCTTGTTATACATTCGAATACAGCCTTGCGAGATATATTTGCCGATGGAGCTCGGAGCGTTCGTACCATGGACACCATATTTGCTTCCATCCGTTCCTCGGGCGTTAAAACCAATCCAGCGCGATCCAAGTGGGTTCTTGGGAGAACCGCCAGGAATGTTCTTTTTTATGTAATACGGGTTTTTCGCCTTTCTCACAACATCGAACGCGCCTTCCGGTGTTAAATCGTTTGTTTTTCCTGTTGCAACAGGAAATACACCTTGAATTTTGCCTTGATTGATGTAGGCAAGCTTGTTCGTTTGCTTGTTGACGATAATATATGGATCGCCGACCCTTGGATTATCGCCAAGCGGCCAAAGAGGTGACATGGAAATAAAAAGGAGCAGGGAAAGAGTGCGAAGCATACAACATACCTCTCTTTCTTATAGCGATTGTATGTAGGTATGCTTCCCCTTAAACTCGCTTTTAATGATTAAATATTGTTCCATTTCATTGAGGAGCTGCAATAGCATCGCTCTTGTTTCAAATTCTTCTCGCGTCGTTGGTAACGGCATCACGCGGAACTGCTCCCTAAGCTCATGAAGATATTGAAGGGAAATGAGTCCCGTGCTCTCAGGGCGAACCGCCGCTCCAACGCTTTCAATGAATGTGGCAACCATTTCTGATTGTTCATATGTCCAAGAAAGGGAAGCAACGAGCGGCATCACACGCTCTAAGATTTCAAATTGGCGGGTGCGCATTGTAAAATAACGGTAATAATAGTCATCTTCCCTTGTAAACTGATTCTCCAGTTTTTGAAAGGCCAATGCCTTAGCCTGATGTAACAGCTCGTGCGCTTCAATCATCTCTTTTCCATCCCAATCACTCTCGCGGCTCCGTAAATAAACAGCCATCTCATGCAGCAACAATTTAAAATACTCCTCTACTAGCTGCTGATACCTCTTGAGTTCTCGTTCCACACTAGGCATATATAAGTTCACAAGAAGGGCAATGCCAATGCCGATAATTAAGATACATACCTCATTCCAAACAATCGGCCATGTTACTGTTTTTAAAGAATAAATGTGCATAACAATAACCGAACTGGTAACAATTCCTTCTTCCATTCGGAGCATCACAGCTGTTGGAATAAATAATAGAATCAGCAAACCAATCGCTAACGCATGATATCCGATTGTTTCAAATACGACAAAAGAAAACACAATAGATAAAAGACAAGCACCAAGACGATGCAAAGAGACCTTTAATGATTTTCGCTTTGTATTTTGGACGCATAAAATAACAAGAATACCGGCTGAGCTATAAAACTGTAAATCCAGCGCTTGAGCCAAAAACAGAGCTGCTGCGGCCCCGACAGCTGTTTTCACAGTGCGGTATCCAATTTTGAACATAAGCCTAACCCTCTTCCATTCATATGTACATCAAAAGCAGTTGTTATCACAAATGAGCAATACGCACTGTTACGCGGAGCCTATGTATAAACGCTAGACAACCCTTAAAGAAAATTCGCCGACTTGGCGAATCGTTAGATGAAGACAGAGGCATAGCCCTACTTATACTGTATTCCTAAAAATTTCTCGCTGCATCGAATTGGCTTCGGGCTAGAAATTTATCCGTTCTTAAAGTGCAAAAAAGGGAACAGCGTATTGCCGTCCCCTTCTATATTATAACATCTTTTGTAAAAATTCTTGCGCACGTGCACTCTTTGGTGCGACGAAGAATTCATTTGGAGGCGCATCCTCTACAAGATAACCTCCGTCTAAAAACATAACACGATCTGCAACTTCCTTCGCAAAACCCATTTCGTGCGTTACAATTGCCATCGTCATGCCTGTGTGAGCAAGAGATTTCATTACCTCTAACACCTCTTTCACCATCTCTGGATCCAGTGCTGAGGTTGGCTCATCAAACAGCATAACGGACGGTTCCATTGCGAGCGCTCTTGCGATAGCAACACGCTGCTTTTGTCCACCGGAAAGACGCGTTGGATATTCGTTTGCTTTTTGAAGCAGACCGACCTTTTGCAGCAAGTCCTTCGCTGTTTGCTCTGCCGCTTGCTTTGATACGCCTTTTACCGTTATTGGTGCATACGTTAAATTTTCTAGCACTGTTTTATGAGGAAATAAATGAAAATGCTGAAACACCATCCCGACGTCTTGGCGTACCTTCATAATATCGGTTTTTGTATCCGTGATTTCCTTTCCGTTAATCCAAACACGTCCGCCAGTCGGCTGTTCTAGTAAATTCATGCAGCGTAAAAAAGTTGATTTACCGGAACCAGACGGGCCAATAATTGCTACAACCTGTCCCTGTTCAATGGTTGTGGAAATCCCCTTTAAAACCTCAAGCTTGCCGAATGATTTTTGCAATCCTTCAATCTTAATCACCTTTGCTCAATCTCCTTTCGACCGCTTTTCCAACGAGTGTAAGTATCATAACTAGTAAATAATAGACAAGCCCTACGAATAGAAGCGGCTCAAAATATGAATACGTTTCTCCGCCAACAATGTATGCACGGCGCATTAAATCAGCAGCACCGATAACTGTTACAACCGCTGATTCCTTTGTCAGGCTAATAAACTCGTTCATTAGCGCCGGTAAAATGTTTTTTAACGCTTGCGGAAAAATAATGTCGCCCATCATTTTTCGATATGGAACACCCAGTGCCATTGAAGCTTCTGTTTGTCCTTTATCTACTGCCTGAATACCAGCGCGGATAATTTCAGACATATAAGCACCGGAGTTTAACCCAAATGCGATAACCGCTGCCAGGAAGGCACTAATATCGTAGCCGGTAATTTGCGGAAAGCCGTAGTAAATAATCATCAATTGCAGCACAAGCGGTGTACCGCGGAAAATGGATGTATATGCATCAGCAAAGAAGCCTAATGCCTTTATACGCGCAATTTTACATAAAGCAAGCAGCGTCCCTAACGCAAATCCTAAAAGAGCTGAAACCGCCACGATTTGCAGCGTCACTTGCAGACCTTTTAGAATGTACGGCATGGACGGAGCAATTTGCGAAAAATCAAGGTTCATCGTTCCGTTCTCCTCTTCAATGAAATATGAACAACTCTAGTATTTTCAAAAACACAATATATAAATAGAAATACCAGGCAATCCTTTAATAATTTAGAAATTTCTAATCGTTATCACACAGAAAGGAATCCCCCAGCATATCACCGAGAGATTCCTCAACATTGCAGCTAGACAAGACTTATTTGTTACCTTCAAACCATTTCTTGATTAGCTTGTCCATTTCGCCGTTTTCTTTCATTTCTTTCAGCACAGCGTTGAATTGTTCTGTCTTATCGCTTCCTTTTGGCAGAGCGATTGCAGAGCCAGCTTCATCGGCAGCTTCTGGGATTGTTACGCTTTTTAGCTCAGGCATCTTTTTCAAATAGCCGCTTGCAACTGCATCCTCTACTAAAATTGCATCAACGCGTCCTACCTTCAGCTCTTCAAATAGCTCAGAGATGCGGTTGCGGCCTTCTATTGTAAATTGTGTTGTTGCTTGTAAATCCTTTGCTTTTCCTTCTTGAATAGATCCTGTTTGTACACCTATCTTCTTACCCTGTAAGTCAGCCATGCTTTTCACTGCGCCGTTTTTAGAGATAACAATGTTTTTTGCAACGAAATAAATATCTGTAAAGTCAGCGTTCTTCTTACGCTCTTCTTTTGGTGTCATACCAGCCATTACAAAGTCAACTTTTTTTGCTTCCATTGCTGCTAGTAAGCCGCTGAAATCCATGTCTTTAATTTGGATCTCATAGCCTAACTTTTTCCCGATATAGTTAGCGATATCCACGTCAAAGCCGATAATATCATCGCTCACCTTTGAATCAACATACTCGTAAGGCTTATAGTCTGCTGAAGTTCCCATCACAAGAACCTTCTTTTCTTTGTTCCCTGCCGTGTTAGTATCCTCTTTCTTTGTGCAAGCTCCAAGAAGGCCAGTTACAAGTAAGCCTGCAAGAAAAATGGATGCGAATTTCTTCATGTTGCTCCCTCCTAGTTTCCATTTAAATTTTCTGAATATATTTATTGTTATCGAAAGAAATCCACTCTTTTATAAAGAGACTATTCATTATTTTTATTCGACAGAATGTATTTTAACACACGTACATATTTATGCAATATTAAATTATCATTTCAAACAACCCAAAAACACTGTTTTATTAGCATAAAAACTAAAAAATCCCATAATATAAATTTTTTTAATATATTTATTTTGACTATACTGAAGTTTCTTTATATTTTTTGTTTTCCGAATTTATATTTATAAACATTTAAACGTTAAGTTATCATGATGTTTTTATTGTAAATAAAGAAAACATGCCAATTGGCGAAAACAGAGGCGTAATTGCCCTTATGCTTTGTTCTTAAAATTTCTCGCTACGTCGAATTATCTTCCAGCTAGCAATTTCTTAAGTCATAAAGAAAACTCGCCGATTGGTGAGGACAGAAGCGTAGTCGCCCTTATATTTTATTCCTAAAATTTCCTGCTATATCAAATTTGCTTCTAGCTGAAAATTTATACTTTGTTAAAATGTAAAAAAGTGCAGGAAACAGAATGTTTTTGCGTTTTTTTATAAGGACAGACACGTATAACTTAGCAATACGGATCCTTATTTAATCATGCTTATTTTGTTTATGATCATCTTGCTTATCATTATTTTGCTTTTCTTCTTTATCTCCGCCATTCTTTTTTTTCGTTGCTGTGCTTACGTTTTCTTGCTTGTCTTGTTTGTTTCCTTTCTTCTGCTGTCCTTTTTCCACTGCCTTCTCTGTCTCTTGCTCGATCTCCCTTTGTTGTGGCGGAACTGTGTTAGCGTTATTACTCGGAGCAAGAGGCACTTCCTTTTGTTTCTCCTCAGATTGCTGAACCGGCTGAGACTTTGGTGTTTCTTGCTGGGGAGTCGGCGCCTGCTCTAGCTTCCTATTCTCCTCTTGCTTTTGCTGTAACCTTTCCTTCTTCTGCTTCATATAGATACCGGTCGAAACACCTGCTCGTTTCGCATCCTCACGTACCTGCATCGTGCCCTTTTGGCGTACTACTGTTACCGATTCTTTCTCATATGTCTTTTGCACTGTTGTAACAATGTCATCTATACGCTTCTCAATTTGTTTGTCCGCCCCGCTTGCTGCGACAGACGTAATTGTCACTGGTTTATCCGCTTTTAAATAACCGTCCTGCTGCGATTGCCTGACAATAGCGTGTATTACTTTAGACAAAGATTCACCTTCCCCTGCCTTCAGCTTACTAAGCACTCTCTGGCCATCTTCATTATATGCCTCAAGCTTTAGGACATGCATCTCGCTGTCTACGCTTATTTCAAGACTCGGATTGATATCAACCGCTACATATGCCATTGCCTTTTCTTCCGCAGGACTATTAAAAAACAACCACAAACATGCGGCAAGCACACTGCTTGTCGCGAAGGCAAATCGCTTCGGCCAGAAAAAAAACAAGAGTTTGCTGCGTTGCTGGATTCTCTCTGCTTGGGGAAAGAAAATCTCTTCTCCAATTTCGTATTCTCTGTGCTGTCTCTTGCATTTGACGAATTCCCCCTCCGAAGTTAAAACAAGCACACTCTGTTTCTGCACTTCCATAACTATGCCTCTATTCATAGTCCTTCCCCCAATTTTATATATTCCTTCAAATATACATACTCATTAAGCAGCACAATACACATGGCAATGATATATTTTCTGTGCCGCTCAAGCGTTTTACGGCTGACCCGTACTTTTGTTTCTAGCTGTTTTAAGGGTAGACGCTTCTTGTGAAACAGCTCTTCAGTCAATCCTTCCTCCTGCACAATCATTTGAGCGATTTCAACAAGACACTCACGTGTATCACGATGCTTTGGCGAGTCGTTTACAAGGTCTGAGAAGGAAATACGAAATTGACCGAGCATTTGCTGGAAATGAAGAATTTCCTCCTTACGATTCTCGTTCTCCATACTGTCTAGATAGTCCATTAATGACATTCGCATTTCGTACACATCTTCTTGCTGGTCTTCTTGTAAAAAGACAAAATTGTGACGGGCTTCTTTTCGCAAGTAGTCGATCACATCTCTTTTTATAAGAAGATCAGCAAACGCGAAAAAGGACTTTCCTTTTTTATAGGAATACTGCTCAATCGCCTGATGGAGTGCGAATAAGCCAATGCTGAATTCATCATCCTGCTCAGTAATGTAACGCTTGCATACAGAAGAGACAGCTTTTCGGATAAATGGCTTATATTGCAGAAGAAAGGCTTCCTTGTCGCCTTTTCCTTCTTGTAGCGCTTTTATGGTATCCTCTGCGGTTTGTTTCGGTTTTACCGCTTGCCATAATAAGCTCAGCATGCTCCCACCACCCCCTTGTTCAACAAATGACAGAACGGTCACCTCTCCGGGAAGTGACCATTGCCGCCTGTCCTATTCTTTATCTTTTCCTTTATGCTTGCTGTGTGCTTCCTGTTCCGCTTTTTTCTGCTCGTACTTCGCAGCTGAAGCGGTTTTTCTAAATTATTCGTTTCAATCGCTAAACGAATACCTAAAGCGAAGTTTTCCTAACCGCTGTTTCATTATGTCTTCCCCCATTTGCTTTGGCCATTATATATATTCGGATTCAACATTTTTTTTAAGGGGGTAGCAGAACGAATTCTTTTTTGTACTTTAAGAAAGTATAAATTTCTAGCTAGGAGACAATTCGACGTAGTGAGAAATTTTAGGAATAAAGTATAAGTGCAACTACGCCTCTGTCTTCGCCCAAAGGCGGGGCTCGCCAATCGGCGAGTTTTCTTTATAAAAAAATAGAAGGAAATGTTATAAACAAAGAGGCAGTTTCCGTACAAAAACAACCAAGACACAAAATGCGCAGTTCAGGCCTAGTTCATTCATAGAAGCTTGCCTTGTGTTTCTTACCACGGAAGACGCTTTTTTCCTTTTGCGGAGAAGCTTACTTTGCAGAAGGGGGAGACTATAGAGGTTAGACATCATCCTAAAGAGAGAGGCTTTCTTAAAGTGTACAGTAAAAAAAGCCGGCAGAGCCGACTTTTATACTTCTTCACAATATTGGTCAAAGTAGCCTTGCAGCTTTTCAATAACCTGCATCGGCGAGTGCCCTTCAATTTCATGGCGTTCAACCATTTTTAAAATTTTCCCGTCCTTCAGCAGCGCAAATGACGGAGAAGATGGCGGATAGCCTTCAAAGTATTCACGTGCACGCGCAGTTGCTTCCTTGTCTTGACCGGCAAACACCGTTACAAGCTGATCAGGTCGTTTATCGAAATGAACAGAATGTGCTGCTGCAGGACGGGCAATTCCGCCAGCACAGCCGCATACAGAGTTAACCATTACCAGCGTCACACCTGAACGGGCAAAAGCTGCCTCTACCGCTTCTGCGTCATGTAATTCTGTATAACCAGCAGCCACGATTTCTTCTCGCGCTTGTCGAACAACATCATTCATAAAAAAATTGAAGTTTACCATTTACATTTCCTCCTCGGCACACATAACCTTTTTCTTATCTTACCAAGAGTAAGTAGAGAAATACAACTTTAACGCACAAAGCCAGCTGCTCACGGACGATCAGTAGAACGCTGAAACCTATCATAATCATCCATCAGCTGCAGGGCAGCTGATGTTACGGTTTGGGTTCCGTTTGCAATCGCATTCTCTGCCAATGCAAGCCGCTCTTTTATAAACGGATGATCAAAAAAGCGCTGCTCCAGCTGCTCACGAATAGACGCATATAGCCAATTTCTCTTTTGTGCATTCCGTCTTTTTTCAAGTATGCCCGCTGCTGCTATGGTGTCTTGAAACTGCTGCACAGCGTACCAAAACTCCTCAAGCCCCTGACAATGAAGCGCAGAGCAAGATCCAACATACGTCTCCCATCCGTCTGTAGCCGGAAGAAAGAGCCGGGACATTTGCTTATAAAGAGCTACGGTTTGCTGCGCACGAATGATATTGTCTCCATCCGCCTTGTTAATTACAATTCCATCGACCAGCTCTAAAATACCTCGTTTGATTCCCTGCAGCTCATCTCCGGCACCTGTTAAGGTAAGCAATAAAAAGAAATCAACCATATCGCGAACGCTTCCTTCGCTCTGTCCGACACCGACTGTTTCTACTAAAATGACATTATATCCCGCGGCCTCGCACACAAGCAATGTTTCTCTCGTCCGCCGGTTCACACCGCCAAGTGCACCGCTGGAAGGGGATGGACGCACAAATGCGTTCGGATGCTGGACGAGCTTTTCCATCCTGGTTTTATCTCCAAGAATGCTGCCCCCTGTTAATGTACTGCTCGGATCAACCGCTAAGACAGCTACCTTGTACCCCCTTTGGCAAAGCATCGTTCCAAGCGCTTCAATAAATGTGCTCTTCCCGGCACCTGGCACACCAGTAATCCCAATGCGAATTGCATGTCCGGCGTGCGGCAGCAGCCGTTGAATCAGTTTCTGCGCCTTTTGCTGATGCCTTGCAGCGCTGCTTTCCATCAGTGTAATCGCCTGTGCTAAAAGCGTGCGATGATTGTTTCTGACCCCTTCTTCTAATTCTTCAATTGTTACTGCTTTTTTCCGAAAAGCCCGCTTTGCTGCCGGCAGCTGCGCACTCCCCTTCATCACTGATGTTGTGAAAGCATCCTGACTATCCCCGTTCTCCGGCATCCATTCCGGTCGTTTATGCTGCTCCATCGTTACTCCACATCCTCATCACTGAGACGGTGCTGAATTTCCTCCAGCATTTTCTCAGCTGCTAATGGAATAATGGTTCCCGGTCCAAACACAGCTGCTGCGCCATGCTCATATAAAAATGCATAGTCCTGCACCGGAATAACGCCGCCGACAACAACAACGATATCCTCACGGCCAAGCTTTTGCAATGCTTCCATAAGCTGCGGCAGCAGCGTTTTATGCCCGCCAGCAAGCGAGCTCATACCTACGCAGTGCACATCGTTTTCGACTGCTTGGCGCGCTGCCTCCTCCGGCGTCTGAAATAGCGGTCCAATATCTACATCAAAGCCAAGATCAGCATAGGCAGTTGCCACAACCTTAGCTCCGCGGTCATGGCCATCCTGTCCAAGCTTCACCATGAGAATACGCGGTCTGCGTCCTTCACGCTGGGCAAATGCAGCAATGCTTCTGCGGACGCGCTCTATTTCATCCTGCTTTTCATACTCGGAATGATATACGCCGCTTACAGATTGAATAACTGCCTTATGGCGACCGGCAACACGTTCAATGGCATAGGAAATTTCGCCGAGTGTCGCACGTACGCGAGCCGCCTCAATTGATAGAGCAAGTAGATTTCCTTCGCCCGTTTCTGTTGCTTTCGCAATGGCTTGAAGAGCATGCTGCACTCGCTGCTCGTCTCTGGAGTGCTTTAATTCCTCTAACCTTGCAATTTGCTTCTTTAAAACGGCTGTATTATCGATATTTAAAATTTCAAGCGGCTGCTCAGATTCTAAACGATATTTGTTCACACCAATAATCGGTTCCTTGCCAGAGTCAATATGCGCTTGCCTGCGTGCAGCTGCCTCCTCAATCCGAAGCTTTGGGATTCCTTTTTCAATTGCCTTTGTCATGCCTCCTAAGCTCTCAATTTCTTTCATATGCTCCATAGCACGCTCCATGATTTGTGCAGTAAGTGTTTCTACATAATACGAACCGCCCCATGGGTCAATTACGGAACAAATTCCGGTTTCCTCCTGTAGATACAGCTGTGTATTGCGTGCAATGCGCGCCGAAAAATCTGTTGGAAGTGCAATCGCTTCATCTAAAGCATTCGTATGCAGCGACTGTGTATGACCAAGGGCTGCGGCAAGCGCCTCAATGCACGTGCGTGTGACGTTATTAAACGGATCCTGCGCTGTTAAGCTCCAGCCTGATGTTTGTGAGTGCGTACGCAATGCTAACGACTTGCTATCCTTTGGATGAAATTGCTTCATTAGCTTTGCCCATAGCAAACGCCCGGCACGCATTTTCGCTACTTCCATAAAGTAATTCATTCCAATCGCCCAGAAAAACGATAAGCGCGGCGCGAACGAATCAACCGCAAGGCCAGCCTTAAGGCCAGTGCGCACATATTCCACGCCGTTTAAAAGCGTATATGCGAGCTCTAAATCAGCCGGTGCTCCCGCCTCCTGCAGATGATAGCCCGAAATACTAATGCTGTTGAATTTTGGCATATGTTTGGAAGTGTATGAGAAAATATCAGCAATAATACGCATCGATGTTTTCGGCGGGTAAATATACGTGTTCCGTACCATATACTCCTTTAAAATATCATTTTGAATTGTCCCGGACAGCTGCTCCTGCCTCACGCCCTGCTCCTCGGCCGTAACGATGTAAAAAGCGAGCACTGGAAGCACCGCACCGTTCATCGTCATCGAAACGGACATTCGGTCGAGCGGAATACCGTCAAACAAGATTTTCATATCTAAAATGGAATCGATAGCTACACCCGCTTTGCCGACATCACCAACAACGCGTGGATGATCTGAATCATAGCCGCGATGTGTTGCTAAATCAAAGGCAACCGATAGTCCCTTTTGTCCCGCAGCTAGATTGCGTTTGTAAAAAGCATTGCTTTCCTCTGCAGTAGAAAAGCCCGCATATTGCCGAACCGTCCAGGGACGGTTTGTGTACATCAACGAGTACGGTCCGCGGTGATACGGAGCAAACCCCGGCTTACAGTCTAGATAATCTAAGCCCTGAACATCCTGCTTTGTATAGAACGTTTTTATCTCAATTTTTTCATTAGATGTGTAGGCTACCGCAGCATTCCTTGTCTGCCAGTCTTCCTTTGCGAAGATGCTTGCAAAATCCAATTCGGTAAAATTTGGCATTGTCATACCATCACCTCCAGCTGATTTTGAAGATCAGATAGCAACGGAAGTATTTCCCCTGCTTCTTGTAAAAAATCACTCACTCCGTTTTCCACAAGAAGTTGCTTTTCCTCTTCGGTACACTGCCCAATGGTGAATATATGTCCGGAATATCCAGATTGCACTATATTTGTAATCGCTTCCTTCACTGTACCTAAATCCCCCTCCAGAAACAGCGCAGCAGTTTCCGCTCGGGTCAGCACTGCAATCTCAGCGGTATTCCGCCCTGTTGAAACATGATATCCGCATGCTTCTAACATCGTTTTCACAAGAGAAGATAGTTCTTGACCTTTCGCCTCTGCTCCAATTTGCATGAGTAACGCATGAGGCTGTATTCCTGCTCGTTTCACATATTTTTCTGTTGCCCCGCGCAGTTTTTCAAATGGCTCAGCATCTCTCATAGATCGAATTGGCACAATCTTTTCCCCTGCTCCTGTAAACAGGGCAGTTATTTCACCAATTGTCGTACCGATAGAACAGGCACGCACGAGCTCATTGAGTGTTTGCTCATGATGCAGCGGCAGCTCTTGCCTCATATATTCTTTCAGCAGCCGCTGCTCCTTGTATGCAATTATCTCAGATACACGACGCTGCACCTTTTCCACTAGTTGTCCGTACTTCTCGACTTCTCTTAGCTCATCTTGCTTTACATATACGTTTGTTCCGACAATCTTTTGCTCAAGCTCTGTAATGCTTCGGTAACGCTGCTTAGCAGTTTCTGCGATGCTTGTTTGCAGCCATCCTTGCTGTAAAGATGCACTCATGCCGCCCTTTGTTTCAATTTCCTGAAACAGCTTCCACGCCTTTTCGGCAAGCTGCTCCGTTATTGCCTCAACATAATAAGAGCCGCTTGCAGGATCTAACACCTTTGACAGATGCGATTCCCCGCACAAAATGTGCTGAATGTTTCTTGCCCAGCGTTCGCCGTTTTCCTCTGAAATACTAGCTGCTTCGTTGTATGTACTCACGTGAAGAGTGTCTGTCCCGCCTATTATTGCAGAAAATGCCTCTGTTGTAGTGCGAAGAAAATTAACATGGTGGTCGTACAATGTTTTTGTACGTTTTGATGTGCGTGTATGAAGATGAATGGTGGTTTCCTTTGCTCCGAAGCTCTCCGCTGCCTTTTTCCAAAGTACACGGATTGCGCGAAGCTTTGCGATTTCCATAAATAGCTGTGTTCCTACAGAAAAACTAAAGGTCATCTGACGGCATATATCGTCTGCTGTTATCCCTCGCTTGATGCCCTCACGAACATATTGGACAGCAGTCGCAAGCGCTGCTGCCAATTCTTGAACGGCATTCGCCCCGGCATTGTGATACCCGTCCGTCCGTACAAAAATCGTTCGAACCGTCGGCAGATGCTGCTTCGTCCATTTTACTGTGCCTGCAATTGCATCAAAGCTTTGCTGGAGCGTAAACGGTATATATCCTTCCTCTGCAAGACAACCGAGCGGGTCAGCTCCAATCGTTCCTGAAAGTGATGAGCCGCTTTGCTTGCTGTAAGCTGCTGCGATCGCAAGCATCGGCATTGCCCAATAGCCCGTATAAAGGAGGAATGGATGCCTCTCTAATGGTACTCCTTGCAATACATGCTCGAAATCAGATACACAATTGATTGGAGCTCCTGCCTGCAGCACCTCATTCGGAAGTGCCATATCAGAATCTTTTCCTTGCCGCGTAGCTTTATCAAGCAGCACATGCAAAACGCTCTGTCCGTGCTCAATCGCCTGCAGCACCTTTTGATTTGTTTCATCCAAGCTATTTCCAACAAGCTCCTGCGCAATCGTATCTCTGTATATAGGGAATAAGCTTGCAGCTTGCGTAAATCTTGCAGACTGTGCATCTTCTTTTGTATACAAAGGCTTTAACGTAATATTCTCATACGTATCAGTGAAAATGCTATCCAAGGCTGCTCCCTTTAAGGTTTTTTCAGCAAGCTGCTTCCATGCCTCGTAGCTAACATTCTCAAACTCCTGAAACGTGCCTTTCTCCATCCCTTCGCCCCCTTTGTCCTTACTCGGTCCAAAATCGCAAAAAGATTAAATATCTAAAATTATCCTATATTTACAATTATTATAACATAGTATGGAAAATAAATGGAAATTACATCAAACTGTCGAGAAAGAAAGAAAAGCGGACAGTGTCCGCTTTTCTACCCATTCTTTCTTCCCAACAATGCATATGCCTCCACCATTCGTTTATGAGAACCAACCATATCCTCTGGCAGCTTATGAATGTCGAAGAATTGCAGCGCGTAGGCTTCGCTCCGATTCACCGTAAGCTCTCCCTCATAGGCATGTGTATAATACGTTGCCGTTACAGTTTGAAATTCATCTCCATTAGCTAACTTCACAAAATAATTGGGTCCCGAATAGACATCCAGGAGTTGCAGCTGTTGCACCTGCATACCCGTTTCCTCAAATACCTCGCGCCGAGCTGTATCCTCGGGAGATTCCCCAAGTTCCATCAAGCCCCCTGGAAGTCCCCATCTGCCGCGCGGTTCTGTGCGCTGCTGCAGCAGCACATGCTCTTTCTCATCCAGCAAAAGCACAACTGCGCCAAAAAGGATGAGCGGCCTATGTCCGACAAGCTTTCGTAATTCCTCTACATATCCCATATCTGTAAGCCTTTCTGTTTACTCGTATTACGAGTTGATTTGTATACCTTCTCTTCTATTTTATTATGAGTTGTCCTTTTTTGACTTTATAATTTTTTCTTCTCCTCATTGAAAATATTTCATATACATATGGAAAAAGGAGGGGGAACTTGTGGCTTATCTTTACTCAAAAGGCTGGTATATTCAGCAGTTAAAAGCTATTGGGATTTCAAAATTTGAACAAAAGAAGCTTGAACTGTATAAAACGCATGTTATCGCCAATTTATATCGTATTCATATAGAGGAAAAGGAAAAGGAGCAATAAAGAAAACTCGCCGCAATTGGCGAGTTTTCTTTATTGTAAAATCCGTAAATATACCCAAAGCCAAACAGCATTGGATGTCCATAAGCAGGAGAAGAAAGTAAGAAGAAACGCATGATGTAACCGCCTTCTATAGGAATAGGCAACAGAAAAGGAAAAGAAGAGGAACAAGCCAAAACCGAGACAGCGGAGCGCGTTTTCATAGGTGAGCGAAGCATTCAGTTCCAAATGAACAGCTATAAAAATCGCTTTGTAAAGTGCGTATACCACAGCTGTTAGGATATAAAATATAGCTATTTTCCACATTTTCATATATACTCCCCCCATGAGACAGCAAACAAGAGACATACCGCCTCAGATTTACTAGCGATTCCATCAACGTATCCCAACCGTAAGCTTCACTATTGCCCCTCTAAAGTTAATATCCCTCTCTCCCTATTTCTAATTTATGAAATAAGATTTATTAATTTGTACAAATTTGTATTTTCTACATATATAATGAAATTCCTTTTGAAAACTAGCTTTTCTTCCATGTCATCTCTACTTGTTTACTGAGAATTTTCATTTCAACAAAGGTTGATTCTCATGAGGATCCTACTAGTGATGCTGATAATCATTTTTTCATGAGCAAAATTCAAAACAGAAGAATCACAGCGCATCATTTGTAAGATACTTGTAATCCTTCTCTTGATTAAATGTGTTACTATAACAGAGTATCTGTAATTTCTTGTTTAATGTGAAACTCGCTGCGCTGATTGGCGAGCCCTGCTCCTCGGGCGAAGATAGCGACGTAGTTGCACTTACAGTGTAAAGCTAATCGTAGTCCTTTTATCAATAGGAGTAATTCATTAAGTCTGTGTACATATTTGCAATGGAGGAATAAAGGAACAATGATAAAAAAGCTAATCTTTTCTTTTTTCGTTCTTCTCTTATTACTCATCCCTTTTATTTCTTTCGGACTCGGAGGAAGCGAACTCAAACACACACTAAACCGTTATCTTTCTTCTATCTTTCTAAAAGATACAGCAAAAGTGTTATCTTACCAGCCGAGTATCGAAAAAGAGCTCGATAAGTATAATTTAACCGAGTTTACTCCTTTGCTGTTAGCCATTATGTATCAGGAGAGCGGGGGAGAAGGCAATGACCCCATGCAAGCCTCTGAATCGGCTGGACTAAAAAGAAATGAAATCCAAGACGCCTCTCTCAGCATTCAACAAGGGGTATTCCATTTTTATCAAATGTATACGCTTGGAGTAAAAGAGCATGTAGACATGGAAACGATTATACAAAGCTATAACATGGGGCCGGGATATATCCACTATGTGGCCGCAAATGGCTTTAAGCATAGCGAGAAACTTGCAAAAGATTATTCAAAAATGCAGGTGGACGATCATCCAGATTTGTATACCTGCGGCGGATTTAAAGGGAATTTCCGTTATCCGTATTGCTTCGGGGATTTTACCTATGCTACAAAAGTACAAAAAAAAATCACCCTGATGGAGAAGGTGCTGAAGAGTACTTCTTATGTAAGGATGAGCTTAGAAATCGTCTTATTTAGCGTGAAACATACAAAAAACCAAGGTACAACCTTGGTTTTTTGTATTTGTTGTCACAGACTACGAAAAACTTTGTATATCTTACACCACAAGATGGGATTTCCTACAGTATAATAAAAACCATCACAACTTGCTTACCCTTCTCATAGAGTTGCTGTAGGGCAAACTTCATGTTCATTCTTAGTAGATAGGTGTATGTTCTTCCGATGTATTCTCCAAAATCTCTTTCACACGCGCTAAAAACTTTCCGCAAATTAAGCCGTCTAGTACACGATGATCGAGAGATAGACAAAGATTGACCATGTCACGAATCGCTAACATGTTTCCATTTACAACGACAGGACGCTTTACAATTGTCTCAATCTGTAAAATTGCCGCCTGCGGATAATTGATAATCCCCATCGATTGAACAGAACCGAATGAGCCTGTGTTGTTGACTGTAAATGTTCCGCCCTGCATATCGTCTGGCTTTAAGCTTTTCGTTCGTACTTTCCGCGCAAGTTCGGAAATATCACGAGCGATTCCCTTAATCGTTTTCTCATCCGCGTGCTTAACAACAGGAACAAACAGCTCATTTTCTGTTGCTACCGCAATGGATATGTGAACATCCTTTTTCTGAATAACTGCATCTCCCGCCCACATCGAATTTACTTGCGGGAATTCTTTCAAGGCTTGCGCTACTGCTTTTACAAAAAACGCAAAATATGTCAGGTTGAAACCTTCACGCTGCTTAAATTCATCCTTGATGCGGTCACGATAGGTCACTAGATTCGTTACATCCACCTCAATCATCATCCAAGCATGAGGAATTTCCTGTTTGCTGCGGAGCATATTCGCAGCAATCGTCTTGCGTACACCCGACACAGGAATGACCGCATCACCTTTCATGGCTGGTACAACCACCGCTCGAGGCAGCACCTTTGTTTCAGCAGCCTTTGGCTTATGCTCCTTCTTTGGTTCTTGTGGCACCGCAGGCTCTGGCGCGACCGCCTGCAGCACAGGCTCTGGTACTTCTGCTTGTGGAATTGGGATATTTCCTAATTCTACTAGTTTCAGTAAATCCTTTCGCGTAATGCGCCCGTTTAGTCCGGTACCGCGCACCTGAGCTAAATCAATATTATGCTCCTGTGCAAGCCTTAATACAGCCGGAGAATAGCGAGCTGCTTTGACTGGTGTTTGTGTATCCATACTTTCCTGAATGCCTGCCGTTGCCGCTTCAGCAGATTGTGAAGAAATTTCCTTCTCAATTTCCTCTATCTCCATGATACAAATCGTTTCGCCAACTAAAAGCGTATCTCCTTCACTTGCAACTAATTCTTGAATCACACCTTCAAAGGACGATGGGATTTCTGCGTTTACTTTATCTGTCATTACCTCAGCCAGCGGGTCATACTTCTTCACATGATCTCCTACGGACACAAGCCATCTGCTAATCGTGCCTTCTGTTACGCTCTCACCGAGCTGAGGCATTGTAATTTTTTCACGAGCCATTGTTGTCCCTCCCCCGATTAAAATTCCGCAAGCTCGCGCATCGCTTTTTCAATTTTGTCCGGGTTTACCATGAAGAACTTCTCCATCGGCGGTGCGTACGGCATTGCTGGTACATCTGGCCCTGCGAGACGCTTAATCGGAGCATCTAATTCAAATAAGCAATGTTCTGCAATGATTGCCGCAACCTCGCTCATGACACTGCCCTCTTTATTATCCTCTGTCACAAGGAGCACCTTTCCCGTTTTGGACGCAGCTTCAATAATCGCTTCTTGGTCAAGTGGGTATACTGTGCGCAAATCAAGAATATGAGCGCTGATTCCGTCCTGCGCCAATTTCTCAGCTGCTTGCAGCGCAAAATGCACGCATAAGCCGTATGTGATCACAGTAATGTCCTCACCCTCGCGCTTCACATCTGCTTTACCAATCGGCAGTACATAATCTGTATCCGGCACCTCGCCTTTTATGAGGCGATAGGCGCGCTTATGTTCAAAAAACAGTACAGGATCCGCATCGCGAATCGCTGCCTTTAACAAGCCTTTTGCATCATATGGAGTGGAGGGAATCACAATTTTCAAACCCGGCTGATTCGCGAAAACTGCTTCTACAGATTGCGAGTGATAAAGTGCACCGTGCACACCTCCGCCAAATGGAGCACGGATTGTGACTGGACAAGTCCAGTCATTGTTAGAACGGTAGCGAATTTTTGCCGCCTCGGAAATAATTTGGTTTACAGCGGGCATGATAAAGTCAGCAAATTGCATTTCCGCAACGGGGCGCATCCCGTACATTGCTGCACCGATTGCTACGCCGGCGATGGCAGATTCCGCAAGCGGCGTATCCATAACACGCTCCTCACCAAAAGCATCATATAAACCTTGCGTCGCTTTAAATACGCCGCCCTTTCGTCCTACGTCCTCCCCTAGCACAAATACGCGTCCGTCTCGCTCCATTTCCTCGCGCATCGCCATTGTAATAGCATCAATAAAAGATATTACCGCCATAAGATGGTTCCCCCTTATTCCCCGTATACGTATCGCAGCGCAGCTTCAGGATCTGCGTAAGGAGCTTGCTCTGCATACTCTGTAGCTTCATTTATAATTGTTGTGATTTCATCCAGCAGCTGCTGTTCTGTCTCATCTGTCAATATGCCGGCTTCTCTCAGATAGAGAGCAAAGGTGTGAACCGGATCGTTTTTCTTTGCCTCCGTTACTTCCTCCTTCGTCCGGTACACGAGGTCATCATCATCGCTTGAGTGCGCCGTTAAACGATAGCAGACAGTTTCAATTAAGGTTGGGCCTTCTCCCCTGCGTGCACGATCAGCAGCTTCCTTCACAACGCGGTAGACCTCAAGCGGATCATTTCCATCTACCGTATATCCTGGCATCCCATACCCAATTGCACGATCTGATACATTTTTACATGCTAATTGCTTTTCAACCGGTATAGAAATTGCATATTTATTATTTTCACACATAAAAATAACAGGAAGCTTATGCACACCGGCAAAGTTTGCTCCTTCGTGAAAGTCTCCTTGATTCGAAGAGCCTTCTCCGAACGTTACAAAGGTGACCAAATCTTTTCCGTCTAATCGTCCGGCAAGCGCAATGCCAACTGCATGAGGCACCTGGGTTGTTACCGGGGAAGATCCGGTAACGATGCGATTTTTCTTTTGTCCAAAGTGACCCGGCATCTGCCGGCCGCCAGAGTTTGGATCCTCCGCCTTCGCAAACGCAGACAGCATAAGCTCCTTTGCGGTCATACCAAATGTTAACACAACGCCCATATCGCGGTAATACGGTAAGATATAATCTTTATCCTGATCGAGTGCAAATGCAGCTCCCACCTGTGCTGCTTCCTGTCCTTGACACGAAACAACAAATGGGATTTTCCCAGCGCGGTTTAATAACCACATCCGTTCGTCAATTTTGCGTGCCAATAGCATCGTCCGATACATATCTAATACCGTTTCATTCGTCAAGCCAAGCTCTTCATGACGCAATGTATTTTGAATCATCAATGTCCCCTCCCAAATTACGAATGCAGCGCTTTTCCATCCACCGCCAAGGCAGCTTCTCCGATTGCTTCAGATAAAGATGGATGCGGGTGAATCGTTTTTCCAATTTCCCACGGTGTCGCATCAAGCACACGCGCCAGCGCTGCTTCAGAAATCATATCTGTTACGTGCGGACCAATCATATGAACACCAAGGATATCATTTGTTCTCTCATCGGCGATGATTTTCACAAATCCGTCCGTGTCTCCGTGGACAAGAGCCTTCCCAATAGCACGAAATGGAAATTTCCCAACCTTCAGCTCATAGCCTTGTTCTTTTGCTTCCTGCTCCGTATAGCCTACGGACGCAGCTTCAGGATTGCTGTACACACATCTAGAAACGTGAGAATAATCAATTGGCTGCGGCTTTTGCCCAGCAATATGCTCTACTCCCAAGATCCCCTCATGTGAGGCAACGTGCGCGAGCTGCAAGCCGCCAATCACATCGCCGATTGCATAAATATGTGATTCCTTTGTTTGGTAATATTCATTCGTTTGAATATAACCGTTTTCTAGAACAATGTCCGTATTCTCTAAGCCGATTCCTTCAATATTCGCTTGTCTCCCGACCGAAACAAGCATCGTTTCGGCTGCAAACTCTACTTGCTTGCCTTGGTGCTCTGCTTGAATGGTTACGCCATTTTCCTTTACAAGCGTCTCTGGCAATACTTTCGCGTTAGTCACAATCCGGATGCCTTTTTTCTGCAGAAGGCGTCCCATTTCCTTGGCAATGTCAGCATCCTCAGACGGCAGCACACGGTCGGCATATTCAAGAACTGTAACCTCTGCGCCAAAATCAGCTAGCATTGATGCCCACTCAATCCCAATCACACCACCGCCTACAATGAGAATCGATTTCGGCACCTTCTGCAGTTGCAGAGCATGATCGGAGGACATGACATATACACCGTCTAGCTCCAAGCCAGGAAGGGATCTTGGTCTAGAGCCTGTTGCGATGATTACGTTTTTTGGAAGAAGCATTTCATTTTCTCCCCCGTCACTCATCTCAACAGAAATCGTCCCTGGCATCGGTGAAAAGATAGAAGGTCCTAAAATCCGTCCGTACCCCTCATACACATCAATTTTTCCTTGCTTCATCAAATGCTGTACACCGCGATGCAGCTGATTTACTACGCGATCCACGCGCATTTGCACCTTTGAAAAGTCCAGCGCCACATCGCTTGTGATTACACCAAACTCCTCGCTTTGTTTCGCTATTCTATATACTTCTGCACTACGCAGCAGCACCTTGCTTGGAATACATCCCGCATGCAAGCAGGTACCGCCAAGCTTGCCTTTTTCCACAAGCGCTGTTTTCAAGCCTAGCTGCGAAGCGCGGATCGCGGCGACATAACCACCTGTACCGCCGCCAATAATGACCAAATCATATTCTGTTGCCATGTTCTTCAGCCCCTGCCTACCATTTCTTCTCGTACAATGTACTCTCTTACACTTTTTTCCTTGCGAAGAGACTGTACCTAAAATGTTATATTTTTTGATCTGTTAAAATAATAGCATCTCTATGCCGATTAACACAGCGCTTGCCGATCCAATCTCCTTTAAAATTTGATATGCCTCGGCTTCCTCGTCATCGTATCCAATCGTTTCTTTTGGAATCGATTGTTTATCGTCAAAGACTTGTATTTTTGTAGAGGTGCTTGCTGCATGGATAAATAGAAATACAAAGCAGAGCGAAGCTTCTCCTTCCATACCATTACGCGAAAAACAGAAGATTTCCTTCTGTCCTCCTTTTTAAATTAACGGCGGCTTAGTATATGATGACCGTTTTGCAAGAACGTGCTTCTTGTATGTTTCATAAGCTCAATACGCTCCTCTGCCAAACGGTCTGCCGCTAGATATGTCGGAATGACATCTCTCTTTGAAATCTCGAGAACCTTCTCGATATTTTCGTATACTGCTTCAACCTTTTTAAGAGCCCGTTCTCTATTATAACCGTATAGTTCATCTGCCACATTAATCACACCGCCCGCATTAATTACATAATCAGGCGCATAGATAATACCTCTTTCATGCAATGCATCTCCATGACGTGCTTCCTTTAATTGATTATTTGCGGCACCTGCAATAACCTTCGCTTTCATAAGCGGAATTGTTTGGTCGTTTACAGTTGCGCCGAGCGCGCACGGTGCATAAATATCACACTGCACGCCGTAAATATCTTGTGGGTCAACCGCTCTTGCCCCAAATTCGTCTACAGCACGCTGGACCGATTCTTTATGAATATCCGTCACAATAAGCAGGGCTCCCTCTTTATACAAGTACTTGCACAAATTATAAGCTACATTTCCAACACCTTGCACAGCAATTGTTTTTCCGCTTAAGCTATCTGTTCCAAATGCTTCCTTTGCCGCTGCCTTCATGCCGCGATATACACCAAACGCCGTCACTGGAGAAGGATTACCCGAAGAACCAAACGAGGGAGAAATACCTGTTACATAGTCTGTTTCTTCATGAATAATGTCCATATCCGCTACAGTTGTACCAACATCTTCAGCCGTAATGTATCGTCCGTTCAAGCCCTGAATAAAGCGACCAAATGCTCGAAACATTGCTTCGCTTTTATCCCTTCTTGGATCACCGATAATTACCGCTTTGCCGCCTCCTAGGCTCAAACCGGCTGCAGCATTTTTATATGTCATGCCTTTTGCAAGACGAAGAGCATCCTCAATCGCTTCGTCCTCAGACTCATACGTCCACATTCGTGTTCCGCCAAGAGCTGGACCAAGCGTTGTATCATGAATGCAAATAATAGCCTTCAAACCAGAAACACGATCTTGACAAAATAACAATTGTTCATAATCATACTTCTCCATGTACTGGAAAATTTCCACCTTTTGTTCCCCCTTGTATGTCTACCCATGATGGCAAGGCAGTTATCGCTGCCAAAGTTAACGAATAAAGGTTTGTATTCACCGTATCCGAACGCGACGTTACAATAAAGAGGTACTTGCGCCTGCACAATCGCACCGATTCGCATGTGCGACATAAATAAGTCATTTATATAAGATACTGGTTCCATGTTCAGAACGGATCAAGAAAACTCGCCGATTGGCAAGCCATAAGGCGAAGACAGAGGCGTAGTTACACTTACACCTTGTTGAAATTGATACATTCTTAAATGTGTAAAATAGATTGTGTTTTTCGCAACAGCTGCCGTTTCCTTGCCTACCGCGAAATTCTTTCCATCAGCATACCTAAGTCTGTTTCCAGACTTCTTGCTGTTACCTTCACTCCTCTATCAAGCAAGTAACGTTCCATTTTCTGTGAAAATGAAAAAATAATCTTATTCATACAATGCGGCAATTGCTTGAAAAACGGCACAACCTATGTGAAAGAGTGCCAAAAAAACATGCAAAAACCTACACACCATGCAAATTATTGCTTGCTATTTTTTGCATGCTCATATTTCTCAAGTTTATAATACAGGTTTCTAAGAGAGATGCCCAATGCTTTTGCCGTTTTTGTCTTATTGCCCCCAAGCTTGTCTAAATACTCTGTAATAATTCTCCCTTCAAATTCCGTGACGAGCTTCTCCAGCGAAGCCGTCTCTACGAGTGCTTCTGCAGCTTGTTTTACTGTTTCCGCTTCTTTTTCATGAAGAAGTGAGGGTACATGCGAGATATCGATATACATTTCATTATACTTCATAAAAATAACAGCTCTCCCTAAAATATTTTCAAGTTCTCGAACATTTCCCGGCCAATCGTATCGCTGTAAACGCCGCAATGCTGATTCGGTCAGTCCTTCTACATTTCGTCCATAATCTTGATTAATCTTTTGAATCAGCCGTTCCGCAATTGCAGGAATATCTTCCTTCCGCTGCCGCAGCGGCGGGATATAAATCGGAATCTTATTAACCCGATAATATAAATCCTCCCGGAACTTTCCTGCCAAAATCGCTCTCTCTAAATTTACATTCGTAGCTGCAATTACGCGGACGTTTACTGAAATTGGCATGGTGCCGCCTACACGGACAATTTCTTTTTCCTGCAGGACACGCAGCAGCTTTGCTTGCGTGCTCGCTGAGAGCTCGCCAATTTCATCAAGAAAAATACTTCCGTTGTTTGCCTCTTCAAACAATCCTCGTTTTCCGCCGCGCTTTGCACCGGAAAAGGCCCCTTCTTCATAACCAAACAATTCACTTTCCAGAAGCGATTCCGAAAGAGAGGCGCAGTTCACGCGAATAAACTTATTGTACTTACGATTGCTGCCATTATGAATAGCGTGCGCGAACAATTCCTTACCCGTACCGGATTCTCCGCGCAGCAAAACAGTAGCTGGCGTATTTGCCCCAAGTTTTGCCTGTTCAATCGCAAGTGAAATCCCTTCCGAGGAGCCAATAATATCAGCGAACGAATATTTCGCTTCCAGCGTGCGGATAATTTGCCGAGCAAGCTGCAGTTCTCCGGTCAGCTTATGGATTTCAGAAACATCGCGAATCACGCCGACGCTGCCCTTTAGCGTACCGTCTACAATAACTGGTGCGACATTGACAATAACATCACGCTTTTTAGGCCCTACCTTCATTTGAATACCACGGACGGGCCGGCATGTTTGCAGCACCTTCATATGCATGCTCTCTCCCTCGGCAATATCAGCATTTGCAGGTTTTCCAATGACATCCTCCCGCTCTAGCCCAGTCAGTCTCGTGTAGGCGGGATTAATCATGATGCCGCGCCCCTTTTCATCCACAACGGAAATTGCCTCCTCTGAAGAATGGATAATAGCCTCTAGCAGCATTTGAATTTCTTTTAAATTTGTGACTTCTTCTGCTAAGCTCACAACCTCAGTAATATCTTTAAAGACGGCAAACGCCCCCGTTATCTCTCCATCCTCGCTTATAATAGGAATACGCGTTGTAATGAGTTTTGTGCCATTTTCAAGCTCAAGTTCCCGGTGAACCTCAATGGCTCCTGTATGGAGTACACGGGGAAGCTGGCTCCCTGTAATTACCTCTGCTATGTATTTTCCGATGACTTCATTTCCATTATAGCCTGTTATCTGCTCAGCGCTTTTATTAAAGAGCGTAATGCATCCTATCCTGTCGACAACAATCATCCCATCATGAGCGGAGTTGAAAATTAAATCCCTCTGCTCCGATTCCTCCTGCATTTGCACAATCAGCTTTGCGACCGCACTGGGGACAATAACAGCATCCTCCCCTCTTTCCTGCAAAAGTGCTTGATACAGATCCCTTCGTCCTGTCATATCAAAAATAACATGCACTTCTGTTTGTCCAACGACTCTCCAATCCGTTTCCGTTCGAATGCCGAATTGTTTTGCTAGCACAAGTCCTGGTGCTTTCTCATTGCAATCAACCATTATCTTCACATCAAAAATATTCGACTGCTTCAGCATACGTAAAACCGCACTCCCGCCTTTTCCTGCCCCGATAATCATGACTTTTCGCTTCATATTTGTCATCTCCCCGGACAAATCATGCAAGGTTTTTCATACCTTTATCATACTTGTTTTATTTCCCCTTGACAAATAAATACAAACTGTAAGATGCTTTTGTATAGTAGGAATTTTCTGAAAGGAAGACAGGCATATGACACGTTTTATCGCCCTATTGCTCGCCCTTATTCCCATTTTCCTTGCAGTTATAGGTATCAAACTTATGCGTGATACTGTATTTGCTATTTTACAGCCTCCTATCCCCGAATTATGGATGCAATTTCTTATCGGTCTTGTATTATTTGGATTCGGTATATACGTGTTCGGAGGCTTTATTCTGCACCGCGATCGCAAACGCAACAAAGTGCAGGCGCGGTTCCGGAAATGAAGAAAACTCGCCGAGATTTGGCGAGTTTTCTTTCAGTGTAAATTAAAACTATCTCTTTTATTTGAACAGACATATAACGAAGTGCTTTAAAATTATTTAATATTGTAAAAGGAAGAACATAATCAGACTAAGCTATTAGGATATTCAAAAGGATTGGCATAAAGATAATAAGTACGATTAGTGTATTCCTCTCATTACATCATAATGATGCTTTTGCATATAATTCCTTCTTCTCTAGCTCAGATAATGTGCGATTATGGGAAGTAAATACAAAAATCCAGCTCGCAAGATGGATTTGATCTACATCACACATGTTCATCGCAAGCTATTTGCATTTTATAATTTTACGGTGTAAAGGGAGTAAAAAACTGAATACTACAAAATACAAAGGGATTGAAATGAAAAAGCTCCAACCATGAGCTTTTACATATCCTACTTTCCTCAGTCCCCATTCGATTAAAGTAGCAATTATGATAAAAGTAATGACCAGTATCCATTTATTTGTCTTTTTTAAATAGTTTAAATAAATAACTGAAAGTGAGGAAGGAATTAAGCTGTAGCTTAAAAACTCACCTATCCCCGTGATTTTCGGTTGACCAAAATCAACAAGATCTAACACCTTTGCTGTTACAACATCAGAAATCCAAGCAAAAAAACCAACTATTCCAAAGGTAATATAAAAATCTCTCCAGCCTATCTCTTTTTTAGGCATCAAAAGAGCATATAAAAATAATAGTAGCGATAACACGACTGACTGCCAAGTTCCTTGAGAATGTAAATCTAAATTCCGAATGATTGAACTTAAAGTAATCACCTCTTAGTTACTATTTCCTAATTTAAGGTGAATATTTCAAGTTTTTAATTTACCTATTTTCCCGCAGTATCCGAACAGCCCGGTCAGGATAATCGGTTATAACAGCGGAAATTCCGAGCTTCCCTAGCTTCCGCAAGGATTCCTCATCATTGACCGTATACGGCCTTACTGCAATATTGTTTAGCAGCGTCAGCCAAATGACTGGCGCTGCGATGTATTTGTAATTCGGATGAATTGCACTGACGCCTAATCGTTTTGCGTACAGCCATGGAATGCGTACACCAAACTTATATAAAAGAGCAGTTTCAATATCTGGTGCTAACTCACGGCATTTCATTATACTCGTTTGTGAAAAAGAAGAAAAAACAGTACGTGATTCTAAACCGTATTTTCGCACAAGCGTAATAACTTCCTCTTCAAGCCCGCGGTATTTCTGTTTATTATTTTTGAATTCAATATTTATGAGCAGCTCGGTTTTGCTGAGCCAATGCAGTACCTCCTCTAATGTCGGAATTGTACAAAAGCCGGTTTTCTCGCTAAATGTATGGCTCGCATCAAGCTTTGACAGCTCATCATATGTATAATCCAACACTGCACCGCTACCATTTGTTGTCCTGTCCACTGTTTCATCGTGGATGACGACAACTGTTCCATCCTTCGTCATTTGTACATCAAGCTCGATACCATCCGCGCCAAGCCGTGCCGCTTCCTGAAAGGACGGCATCGTATTTTCTGGAAATGTACCCGCCGCACCGCGGTGTCCAAAGATAAGCGTCATGATTCACTCCCCCTTGTTATGTTATAATATATAAAAAAGGAGGAAAAGTCATGCGACCTTTACAACTTTCACCAGAGACAGCTATCAAGCTGGCAGAGGCCTTAAATGTACCGCTTGAGCAGCTTATGCATATGCCCCAGCATATTTTAGTGAAAAAGCTGATGGAGCTTGAACAACAGTCGAAAGAAGAAAGCTAAAGGGCAAGGCAATGTGCCTTGCCCTTTAGCTTTCTGTTCATTTTTCCTATTCATCCGTAAACCGAAGCAAGTAATGAATCAGCGCTTGTTGCTCTTGGCTTGTAAAACCGGTTGTTTCATCTACCCAAAATTCATGCCCGTTTCCAGAAATATGGGCTGTTCGTAACCGATTATCGGATAGATTTTCCTCTATAACTTGTCGTCTCAATTTTGAATCGACTAGGGCTTGCAAGCTATTTACAGCATCCGCTTTCTTTCCTTGCATAAGTGTATTCGAAACTCCCAGTTCGTTCTTGCTTCCTACCGCTACCCCTGCATCATGTAAGTAAGGCGCACTCCAGTAGAGTCCATATAAGCTTGGAACTTTATAAGCACCGCTTGAATTCCCATGCGCCCAGCCGAGCTTCAAGGATTTTTCCTGCTCTGGAGTAAGCTGCAAGTCTTCCTTTTTCGGATGCTTTGGCAGCGGAACAGGTGTATCAGATGGATACATTTTTGGGCTTGTGAAATACTTCTCCGTTCTCTTAAACCCAGCTGCTCGAGAAGGATCCGTTCCAATCTCCCCTGGTTTAATAAGCTGATTATTCGTTAAATATTCTCCAGCATGACAGGATATACAGCCAGCTTTTGCAAATACTCTCTTTCCTTCCTCATATACGGCAGCCTCCGTTTTTAAACCTGTGGAAGGAGGTTGAAGGGAATTCGTATACGCAGACATCGCATTGACTTGCTCCCACGCCTTGTATCCAGAGGCACTAGGCAAAAGGCCGACACTAGAGAGATATGAGATTTTTGGATAGGTGGCGGCTGGAATCATCCGATTGACACCGGGAACTCCGGGAGTCGGGTCAACCTTTGCGAAGAATGCAGATGGCGTCTCCTTGCTTGTTGGATCATATCTGTATTTTTTATAGGCTGCACGCTGTAGAAGAGTCCCTAAATAGACATCTTTGTCAATACCTAGTACAGGTCCGCTAATGCTCGACTGCGATACAGCGTCCATATTTTGTGAGTGTGTATTGTTAATTAAAGCACTCAACCCTTTAAACGGACCAACCTGCCCTTGCCCGCTCCAGCCATACGGCTGATCGCCTAAGGTAAAGCTGTCCGGCACTTGTACAGGATTGTTCTCCAAGTCTATCGTTGTATCATTGCTGCCTCTTGGCCACTTTACAAACTCTGCGTCAACAAATTTCTCTAATTTCTCGGCATCTGGCAGCTGTACCTGCTGTTTCTCCTTTGAAATTTCATCAGCCTTTTTCATAAATTCACGAAGATTTTTCATTTCAGTATGGGTAAAGTAAGATGCACTATTAGAACCCATCGCTAAAATCAACCCAATATTTAAATCTGTATTTGGAATACCGGGGAGCACATTTCCTTTGCCATCTACAGAAGCATGACATGCCGCGCAGCTAACCCCTGCCTTCATCCTTCCTTCATCTACTACAAATTTCACACCAAGCGGAACATAGGTACCTTTTGCCACATCAAGGCCCGTGTCAATCAAGTCTCCTTTTTTAATCGATACCCCGCCTGCTTGAAAAGATTGCGCAGCTTCAACCTTCAAATTGGACGTACCCTCTCCATGCAGTTGGATAATTGCTTTTGTAATATTTGATAACGTAAACGCCCCATCAAACATTCCTAATATGTCAGTAAAAAACACTTCATTTCCAAAGGTTTCCGCAAAGAACATCTTTTTGCCAAGCTTTAACTGCTCATCTGATCCTGTCTCTGCCTTGGAGGAAACGGATAAAAGCTCTGCAGAATTCCGCTCTTTACCCCTTGTTTCCCTATCTGGTGGTATGTAAGCGTATTCGAATTCTATGAATGTAAAAAGGCACCAGCCAAGGATTGCTGCCGCAGCTACGACCGCTGTTATCCGAAATATCTTTTTCATTCTACACAACTCCTTACCGAACACACTTATTTTACCAAGTACAGTCAGAATTTATGTGAGAGGTAAGGGGGCGCTAAGAGCTTTCTTTACACTGTAAGAAAGGATAAATTTTCAGATGGAGACGAATAAGCTGAACAGGGAAATTCGATATATTATTCAGGAATTTTCCAAATTGTACAATAAACAACTAAAAGAGTACGGTAAAAAACATTGATGTAACAAATGATCATCATCTAGTGCTTGTGCAAGCCAATAGATAAAATATGTAATAAAGAAAACTTGCCGATTGACAAGCCCCACTCTTGGGCGAAGACAGAGGCGTGGTTGCCCTTATACTGTATTCCTAAAATTTCCGACTACGTCGAATGGTCTTCCAGCTAGAAATTTATACTTTCTGAAAGTGAAAAAAAGAAGCAGCCATATCTATTTTTTAGATATGGCTGTTTTTTTCTATGGGTCAAAACCACCCGTAAGAATACAATGCCGTCATGCTGAAACGGAAAAAAGCCACCAAAGTGATATTGGTGACAATTCCGTACTTATTTGTTAAAATCAGCTCAAGATACAGCATAAACTCCAATTTTTGGACAAAACCAATCGCAGCTTTTCAGCATAAGCTTAAACCATTCGCTGGGATCCTCCTTGAAAGTTTATTGGAGTTGTAAAACATTCATCACGTTAATAAAACACCAAGCCCCTTGATTCTAACCCTCTCAAGAAGCCTTATGCTCGAGGCGCAGTTTATCCGCAACCATCGCAATGAATTCGCTGTTCGTAGGCTTTGCCTTTGACATCGATACGGTATAACCAAACAAAGAAGAAATTGACTCGATATTGCCGCGGCTCCAGGCTACTTCTATCGCATGACGAATTGCGCGTTCTACACGGCTTGCTGTTGTGTTATATTTCTTTGCAATGTCCGGGTACAGTACTTTTGTAATAGAACCAAGCAATTCTATATCGTTATAGACCATTGAGATGGCTTCGCGTAAATACATATATCCTTTAATATGAGCCGGAACACCAATCTCGTGAATAATACTTGTAATGCTCGCATCCAGATTTTTCGGTTTTCCATCTGAAAGCGAAGAACGAAAGGCAGGAAGCGGACGTTTGACAAAGGCGCTCGGCTTGCCGCTCACTTGACGAATATGGCTCGTTAGGTTTTCCATATCAAACGGCTTTAGGATAAAGTATGAAGCCCCTAAATCTACAGCCTTCTTGGTAACATCTTCTTGACCGAAGGCAGTTAACATGATCACATTCGGCTGTTTTGGTTTGTCCATCATACGAAGTTTCTCCAAAACAGCAAGACCGTCCAAATGAGGCATAATAATATCTAATACGAGCACGTCCGGATTTCTATCTTTTAGCATGTTCAAGCATTCTTGTCCATTGTAGGCGATTCCAATCACTTCCATATCATCCTGTGCCGACACATAGCCCTCCAACATGGAGACTAGCTCTTTATTATCATCCACGAGGCATACTTTAATCTTCTCCACAGCTCTTCCTCCCTTTTCCTAACTCCAGTCTCTCCTTTGCAAAGTACAAGTTACATGAATGAAGTTTTCGACAATTGTTTAAAATTTCCTTTTTGAAAATTCCTTATTTACTAAAAAAGCAAGAAAAATCCTGATTTTCTCACGTTTTTTTTGTTTTTCAGCGGCTTTTCGTTTCATTCATCGCTTTTTATGTCTATCAGACAGCAGGAGACAGCATTTTTCTTCCTTCTGCTGCTCTTAGAATTATACGAAAAAACCTTATTCTCTCCCATTCTACACTAAAATAAAAAGAGGAAAAACCTTTAAATGTAAAACTGGCAGAAAAAAGCAAGCTGAGATGTGTCAGCTTGCTTTTTTCTGGTGGTCATATTGATTATAAATGTTAATTCCTGCTTCGTTTAACATCCATTCAATGTGGACACCATAACCGCTGGTTGGATCGTTTACAAAGACATGGGTAACAGCTCCAATAAGCTTGCCGCCTTGAATAATTGGACTTCCGCTCATGCCCTGCACGATACCGCCAGTTTTTTCAAGAAGCCGCTTATCTGTAATTTTGACAACCATTCCTTTTGTAGCAGGGAATTTTTGTGGAATACTGCTGACAATCTCCACATCAAACTCTTCTACCTTATCCTTTTCAATGACCGTTAAAATTTTAGCTGGTCCTTCTTTCACTTGATGTGACAGAGCAATTGGAAGAGCTTGATCCATAATGCCGTTTTTGACATTTGTGTTTAGCTTCCCAAATATGCCGAAAGGGCTGTTCGTTGTAATATTCCCGATAATTTCATGATCTGGGGAAAAACGTGCTAGCTTCTCGCCAGGATTTCCGTTGCTTCCGCGCTGGATAGATGTAACTGTTGAACGAACAATTTGTCCATTCTCTACTTGAATGGGCTTTTTCGTATCGCCGTCCGAAATGACGTGGCCAAGTGCGCCGTACTTCATTGATTCTGGATCAATGAACGTCATCGTTCCAATGCCGGCCGCCGAATCCCGGATGTATAATCCAATGCGATACGACTCCTCATCCTTTGCCTTCAGCGGTGTTAATTTCGTTCGAATCTGCTTTGAATCCCGTAGCAGTACAATATTTAAAGGCTCGCCTGTTTTTCCGCTATGCTGAATAAACGGAGCCACATCACTCATGCGCTCGATGGTTTTACCGTTTATTTCGGTGATCATGTCTCCAATCTTAATACCGGCTGTCTCCCCAGGAGATAACCTGCCGTTTGCTGTTTGGATTAGATGATGCCCAACAACAAGCACACCTTTTGTGTTTAGCTTTACTCCGATGGATTGTCCGCCGGGAAGCACTTTAAAATCCCTTAATACTCTTACATTTACCTTTTTCACAGGAAACCCTGCCAGCTCTAGTACCATTTCAGCCTCGCCGCTTTCATGAGCGTTTACTGATAATGCCTCCTTTTGCTGCGGATCTCCAACTGTAAAAACGGCCGGATTTGTGGAGGTTGCTTGAAACACAGGAACCGAGGATGAAACCTGAGAATGTTGTCCTTCAAATAATACGACTTGCTTAGGGAAAACCAAAAAATCTCGAACGGGTTTACAAAACCCGATAACTAGCAGCGAAACAAGGAGAAATGCACCAAATATATATCTAATTTGTCTTAATTTCAATCCTTTCACTCTCCTCGCTTCTAACCCACATTGAGCCAAGCGGCTTCACCATTTAATTTCTCCTTGTCACGCCTTGTTTATAACCGTTAGAAAGAAAAAAGCTATCCCATTTATAGGATAGCCTGTGAATGCTTGAGAGTGTTCGCTTGCTGCAGGAGCTCTCTTGCGTGTTCGGTTGTTAAGTCGGTAATTTCCACACCTGAAATCATTCGGGCAATTTCTGTCACCTTTTCTTCCTTATTTAGCATATTAACTGTTGTAGTTGTACGCTCATTTGCAATCTGCTTGCGAATAAACAGATGAGCATCCGCCATAGATGCTACCTGCGGCAAATGCGTAATGCAGAGCACCTGTGAGCCAACTGACACCCGATAAATCTTTTCTGCAATTGCCTGTGCTACACGTCCGCTGACACCTGTGTCCACCTCATCAAAAATGACAGACGTTACGCCTTGATGCTTGGAGAAAATGCTCTTTAATGCCAAGATAATGCGCGATAGCTCCCCGCCTGATGCAACTTTAGACAACGGCTTTAACGGCTCACCTGGGTTTGTGGAAATGTAAAATTCCACCTGATCATATCCATCCGCACCAAGCTTCACCGGCATGCCGTCTACGGTTGGATCATCTAATGAGCCCTCCCGTTTTCCGATAATAATTTCAAACTTTGTTTTATCCATATACAATTCTTTTAATTCCTGATGGATAGCAGCTGTTAAACGGACAGCAAGCTCCTGACGCATTGCACTAAGTGTCATCGCTTCCTTCACCGCAGCTGCTTCAAGTTCTTTTAATTGCTTCTTTGTCTGTTCGATATGTACGTCTTTATTTTCAATCTTGGAAATTTCCTCCTCAATAGCAGCAGCATATTCCAAAATCTCCTCCACCGTATGTCCGTACTTCTTTTTCAGCGTCCGAATTTCGTTTAAGCGCGTTTCAATATAATCGAGACGCTGCGGGTCATATTCCATCATATCGAGCTTCTCACGCAATGCATATGCGGCCTCTTCCAGCAAATAATAGCTGTTTGCAATTGTATCGTATTGCTCTTTGAGCGAGGTATCAATATCCGTGATTCCTTCAACTTGTCCCATTGCATTTCTCACATGATCTAAGCCACAATTATCTCCCGATAATGATCGATACGCGTCGCTCAGCGCCTTATAAATTTTTTCAAAGTTGGAAATTTTTGTTCGTTCTTCTAACAGCTCCTGATCTTCTTCCGGCTTCAGATCTGCTTTACGAATCTCCTCCGCCTGAAATTGAATTAAGTCAAGACGATGTGCCATTTGCTGTTCATTCTCTGTTAACGACCGCAGCTGCTTCTTTACCTTTTCATATCCGCTATAATAGCCCTGGTACACTTCCAGCTGCTTCATCACAATATCAGCATCGAAATAATCAAGCATAGAGAGGTGGCGCTCTTCACTCATTAAATCCTGGGTTTCATGCTGCCCATGAATGTCCACAAGCGTTTTGCCCATTTCCCGCAGGGCGGTAAGTGTCACGAGCTTTCCATTTACGCGGCAAATGCTTTTTCCTGTCGCAGAAATGTCGCGTTTTAAAATGAGCATCCCATCCTCAACATCAATATCCAATTCCTTTGCCTTTTCCACACACGGATGGGTGGCATGCTCTACATAAAACAATCCTTCAATTTCGGCCTTTTCCGTCCCATAGCGCACAAACTCTGATGAGCCGCGTCCACCGACAAGAAGGCTGATCGCATCAATAATAATCGATTTCCCGGCACCTGTTTCCCCGCTCAAAACAGTAAGACCTTTTTGAAACGAAATATTTAATAGCTCAATAATCGCAAAGTTCTTAATCGATAGTTCCGATAACAATGCCTCATTCACCTCGTTCTCACAATACCATATTTACAAAAAAAGAGAAAGCGCTCGAAATGTAAAAGTTTCCGGGCGCTTTCTTACTTTTCTTTATACCGAAATTAAAAAAACAACGGCTCACTTTTCAGCTTCTTCAAACAGAAATGACTTAAGAGCTTTTTCAAACATAATAGTGCAGACCCACAGTCTGTTATAGCATATTTAATAAGCGGTCAGAAATCGATTCTGTATCGTCCGGTGTACGGCAAATAATTAAGCATGTATCGTCACCGCAAATGGTTCCGAGAATTTCATCCCATTCAAGATGATCAATGAGCGCTCCGATTGCATTGGCGTTACCAGGCAACGTTTTCAATACAATCATATGGCCTGCCGTATCTAGCTTGATAAAAGAATCAATTAGATTACGCTTTAGCTTTTGCAGCGGATTAAACCGTTGGTCTGCTGGGAGGCTATATTTATAACGGCCGTCATGAAGCGGCACCTTAACTAAATGCAATTCTTTAATATCGCGAGACACTGTGGCTTGTGTTACATTAAAGCCTTCATTACGCAAAATGTCAACAAGCTCGTCCTGCGTCTCAATTTCTTTATTCGCAATAATTTCACGAATTTTAATATGGCGCTGACCTTTGTTCATTATTCCTGCACCTCACACAATCTTCCAAAGATTCTCCCTATCCTAGTCTCTCATTTTCTATGTTAACGCATAATGAAACAGTTGTACATATTTGTTTTCAAGTATAATCCATATATCCAGATCATTCCAGTGCATATTTATACGCATAGACTGAATGCGCCTCTAGCTGAAAATCTAGACTTCAACAGTGGAAAAAGCCTATCATCCGTTAGCAGAGATGATAGGCTCCTTGCGTTTGCAGCAATTATTCCTCTTGTTCCCTTTGCTTTAACGTCTCATGTGCTTCAGCTACCGCTTCTGCAGCAGAAACAGGAGAAAGATTGTCTCCGTGCTCTCGCCCGGGGCGCCACTTGAGATGGATTAAAAATTCAATGTTGCCATCCCCGCCTGTAATCGGAGAGAACGTTAAGCTGCAAACATCGTAGCCCTCTTCTAAGGCAAACGAAGTAATTTTCTCTACAACAGCTTCGTGCACCTTTTTATCGCGTACAATTCCCTTTTTCCCGACCTGATCCTTACCCGCTTCAAATTGTGGTTTAATAAGTGCTGCCACATCACCCTCTGGCATGAGCACCGTTTTCAGCACCGGTAAAATCAAACGGAGCGAGATAAACGACACGTCTATGCTTGCAAACTCAGGCATTCCCTCTTGAAAATCAGCGGGCGTAACATAACGGAAATTCGTCCGCTCCATTACGACAACACGTTCATCCTGCCGCAGCTTCCAAGCAAGCTGGTTATAGCCGACATCAAGCGCATACGAGAGTTTTGCGCCATTTTGCAGTGCGCAATCGGTAAAACCGCCTGTCGATGCCCCAATATCAAGCATAATCTTATCCTTTAAGTCAAGATTGAAATGCTTGAGTGCCTTTTCAAGCTTATAGCCGCCGCGGCTTACATATGGCATGACTTGCCCTTTCACTGTTAAAGGTGTATCTGCCGCAATTTTCTCGCCTGGCTTATCAAGGCGGCCTTCATTAGAGTATACAAGGCCGGCCATGATGGCACGCTTTGCTTTTTCACGCGTTTCTACAAGTCCGCGTTCTACAAGTAATACATCAATTCGTTCTTTCTTTCCGCTCATACATTACGCCCTTTTTTGTTTGGATGGAACAATCGCATGAACGCGCTCCACCACATCTTTTGTTGTAAGCCCAATTTCCTCAAGCAGCTTATTTACACTGCCGTGTTCAATAAATCGATCTGGAATACCCATACACTCTACTAACGCGTTATGGTACCCTTTTGTGTGTGCAAATTCAAGCACACCGCTTCCGAAGCCACCCGCAAGACACGCCTCCTCAAGCGTTACGACAGGTATCTGTCTAGCGAATAAATCGTGCAGATAGATTTCATCCATCGGCTTAATAAAACGGGCATTCACTACCTGTACAGAAACGCCTAGTTTCTCCAAACGCTCAGCTGCTTCCATTGCCATTGGAATAGTTGTGCCGAAAGTTAAAATTGCTGCATCGGTTCCTTCTTGAAGTGTTTCCCACGTTCCAATCGGGATAGGTTTCAATTCCTTATCCATCGAAACGCCGAGACCATTTCCACGTGCATAACGAAGTGCAATCGGACCATCATCGTACGATAACGCCGTATATACCATGTGCTGTCCTTCATTCTCATCCTTTGGCATCATAATGACGAGATTTGGCATATGACGCAAAAAGGCGATATCAAACACTCCTTGATGCGTTTCGCCATCGGCCCCGACAAGTCCGGCGCGGTCAATACCGAAAAATACATTTAAATTTTGTCGGCATACATCATGCAGCACCTGGTCATATGCTCGCTGCAGAAACGTCGAGTAAATAGCCAAAAAAGGCTTCATTCCTTGCGTTGCCAAGCCAGCTGCCATCGTTGTCGCATGCTGCTCTGCAATTCCTACATCAAACATACGATCTGGGAATTCCTTCGCAAATTTTTCAAGCTTCGAACCAACAGGCATCGCCGGTGTAACCGCAACAATACGATCATCGTCCCTTGCCATTCGCAGCACCGTATCACTTACGATCTTACTCCAGGCAGGAGGAAGAGGATCACCCGCCGGCTTCACGAAATCACCGGACTCGATTTTGTAAGGACCCGTTCCATGCCATGTACCGACGATATCGCTCTCCGCTGGTTTATACCCTTTTCCTTTTTTCGTGATAACATGAACAAGAATCGGCCCTTTTGTTTTTTTCGCGTAATGAAGATTTTCCAGTAAGCTTTCGTAATCATGCCCGTCAACCGGTCCTAAATATGTAAAGCCTAGCTCTTCAAAAAACATGCCGGAAACGAACATATATTTCAAGCTATCCTTCACCTTTTCCGCGGTCGCCGCTACCTTGCCTCCAACGGCAGGAATCTTCTTAAGCAAATATTCCAGCTCGTCCTTTACCCATTGATACTTGCCAGCTGTACGCAAACGGCCAAGCACATTATGAAGCGCTCCCACATTTGGCGCAATCGACATTTCATTGTCATTTAAAATTACAATCATATCTGTTTTTTCATGTCCGATATGATTCAGTGCTTCCAGCGCCATTCCGCCCGTTAGCGCGCCGTCGCCAATAATCGGAACAATATATTCCTTTGTTTTTTTCAAGTCGCGCGCAATCGCCATTCCCATCGCAGCTGATAAGGAAGTGGAGCTGTGCCCTGTTTCCCATACATCATGCTCACTCTCACAGCGCTTTGGAAATCCGCATAGCCCTTTATATTGACGCAGCGTATCGAATTCCTTCGCACGCCCAGTTAAAATTTTATGCACGTATGATTGGTGGCCAACATCCCAAAGAAATTTATCCTGTGGACTACGGAACACCTTATGAAGCGCAATCGTTAACTCAACGACTCCTAAGTTCGGGGCAATATGCCCCCCTGTTTGGGACAGCTCTTCGATTAAAAAGCTGCGAATATCGGCGGCCAGCTCTGTCATTTCCTCTATAGACATATTTTTTAAAAAGCTGGGGTTTTGAATTTGGGTTAGATCCACTAGGATCACTCACTTTCATTATCATAATCGTATTCAGGCCTGTCACTGGACTTATTATAAAAAAAATCTTGTCAAGTTAGTAGCATTTTTAAAGAAAACTCGCCGATTGGCAAGCCCTGCTCTTGGGCGAAGACAGAGGCGTAGTTGCACTTATACTGTATTCCTAAAATTTCTCACCACGTCGAATTCGCTTCTAGCTGGAAATTTATCCTTTTCTACAGTGTAAAGAAAACTCGCCGATTGGCAAGCCCTGCTCTTGGGCGAAGACAGAGGCGTAGTTGCACTTATACTGTATTCCTAAAGTTTCTCACCACGTCGAATTCGCTTCTAGCTGGAAATTCATACTTTTTAAAGTGTACAGAAAAGCAAGCATAGCCCACATTTGCTCCTGTTCGTACTATATTCGCCTACAGACAAGGATATGAAGCCCTTGACAAGCTCTTTTGTATAAAAAGTGACATAAAAAGACTTGTACGCATCCTTGAGAGCTCAAGAAGCCTCGTACCCAACACGTTTTAGTATTTGAAAAAAGAGCCGCTAACACAAAGTGATAACGGCCGTTACTTTCACTTTTATACAATTTTTTAATCACAATAAGAGAAAAACCTTTGTTTACATTTATACCATAAAATATAAAGACGCTCAACAACTGTGAGGTTTTGTATGATAAAAATGCCATGTTGTATAAATTGTATGTAGCTTAATGCGTGCGCTTTGCTACAAGCTCACAAATTTGCAGCAAATACTCATCCTGCAGCTGTAAGGAGCGGACAGCGTTTTTGGCACGTTCTGTTGTTTCGTGTAAAATTTGCTTTGCTTCTTCCATAGAGAAAAGGGTGGTATACGTACTCTTTTCATTCGCCGCGTCACTTCCAACGCGCTTGCCGATTTCTTCTTCATTTCCTTCTACATCTAAAATGTCATCGCGAATTTGGAAGGCAAGGCCAAGGTTGCGAGCAAACTCCATCAATTTTTCTGTTTGCGCCAAAGAAGCACCTGCCAGAACCGCGCCTGCTAACACAGAAAATTCTAGCAATCGTCCGGTTTTGTTTTGATGAATGTACTCAAGCTGCGAGAGTGTTAGCTGCTTTCCTTCCGCTTCCATATCTGCTACCTGCCCAGCAACCATCCCCTCTGGTCCGGCTGCTTTTGCCAGTTCGAGCACAAGACGCAAATTCATTGCTTCGGTTACTTCTGGGTGACGGTTTTCAGCAAGTACTTGAAATGCATATGTTAGCAAGCCATCTCCTGCCAAAACCGCCATCGCCTCTCCAAACACTTTATGATTGGTTGGTTTCCCCCGTCTTAGTTCATCATCATCCATACAAGGAAGATCGTCATGAATGAGAGAATATGTATGAATCATTTCTAAAGCACTTGCTGCTGCAAGACCGATTTCTCGTTTCTTTTGAAACGCATGGAGCGTTGCAAAAAGAAGAAGCGGGCGAATTCGCTTGCCGCCCGCTTCGAGCGAGTACAGCATCGCATCCCGCAGCACAGCCGGACATGAAACTGCTTTTGCATACTCTGTCATTTGACTTTCAAGCAATCTTTTGCTTTCTTTTGCAAAAACTTCAAACGAAATGCTCATGCTTCCTCGCCTCCGACAGCAAATGAACGAAGCTCGCCGTCTTCTCCAAGAATAACCGCCATCTGCTCCTCAGCTGCCTTTAGCTTCTCATCACAAATGCTTGAAAGCTGCATACCTTCTTTAAAATATGAAATGGCATCCTCAAGCGGGACATCTCCCTGCTCTAGCTTTTCAACGATTTCTTCTAGCTTTGTAATTGCTTCTTCAAAGCTTACGTTCTTTTCCATCGTGTAAGTCACGCTCCTCAATTCCCCATACATGACAATCCAGTACGCCGTCCTGTACCTGTACCGTAATTGCATCTCCGGGCTGCACTTGCTTTACGCTCTTTAAAATCCGCTTTTGTTCATCCTTAGCAAGGCTATAGCCGCGCATCATAATACGCAGGGGGCTTAATGCATCCAGCTTTTCCGCTGCACGAGTGAAAGTAAAAGCCTTCGTTTTCACAATCGAACGGGTTTCTCGCTGCAGCTGCTTTCGCAGTGAGTCAAGCACGGCCCTGGCACGCTCAAGCTTTGCGGCAGGATGATGCTTTTGCATGCGGAGTGAAAGCCGCTGCACATGCGTGTGCTTGCGTTCCATATATTGCAGCTTTGCCCGTTGCAGCCGATCGAGAAGCTGATCTAGCTGCTCCTCCTTTTGCACGTACAGCTGCTTCGGATACCGAAATGCATACGATTTTTGCAACTGCACTAGCTGCTCCCGTTTTTCCCTCATATAGCTGGACATTGCCCGATTCAGCCGAAGCGTTCGCTGCGCGGCGCGCTCCCGTAGCTCAATGATATTTGGCACCGCCAATTCAGCTGCCGCTGTAGGAGTTGGCGCACGCAAATCTGCTACAAAATCGGCAATCGTAAAGTCCGTTTCATGTCCAACCGCTGAAATGATGGGTACACGACTCTCAGAAATTGCCCGAGCAACCTCTTCCTCATTAAATGCCCACAGCTCTTCAATGGAGCCGCCGCCGCGCCCCACGATCAAAACATCAATGATTCCAATCTCATTTGCCGTATGAATCGCCTTGGCTATCGAAGCAGCCGCAAACTCCCCTTGCACAAGGGCTGGCAGCACCATAATTTTTGCAATTGGATACCTGCGCTTAATGGTCGTTACAATATCACGAACAGCCGCTCCAGTCGGTGACGTAATGACCCCGATCGTTTGCGGATATAACGGAAGCGGTTGTTTATACAGCTGTGAAAACAATCCTTCCTTTTCCAATCGCGCCTTAAGCTGTTCATATGCCAAATATAAATTCCCAACACCATCCGGCTGCATTTCCTGCACATATATCTGATAGTTTCCGCTTGCCTCGTAAACGGAAATCTGCCCTTTGACTAAAACTGTCATGCCGTCCTCCGGCATAAACGCGAGGCTTCGGTTATAGCCGGCAAACATAACCGCCAATATTTTGGCTCCTGCATCCTTTAACGTAAAGTACATATGCCCGCGGCCATGGTGCTTAAAATTCGAAATTTCTCCTTTTAGCCAAACTGTTTGCAAATGCGGGTCGCGTTCCATTTTTGCTTTAATGTACTTCGTTAAAGCTGTCACAGTTAAATATTTCGTTTCCATGCCCTAGCTCTGTTACGCTTTAGCGTAAGCAGCCTTCGCACGCTCAGCAGATAATACAGTGTTATGAAGCAGCATCGTAATTGTCATTGGACCAACGCCGCCTGGAACTGGTGTAATATAGCTTGCAATATTTTGTACCTCGTCAAAATCAACATCCCCGCACAGCTTGCCTGTATCCAGACGATTTACCCCAACGTCAAGCACAACAGCTCCGTCCTTCACATAGTCAGCTGTAACCATTTTCGCACGGCCAACCGCTGCCACAAGAATATCAGCTTGCTTTGTAATTTCCTTTAGGTTCGTTGTTTTGGAATGGCAATATGTTACCGTTGCATCCTCGTTCAAGAACAGCTGTCCAACAGGCTTTCCAACGATATTGCTTCGACCGATTACAACCACATGCTTGCCTCGCATGTCGATATTTTTTTCCTTGACCATTTCTATGATGCCATGCGGTGTACATGGAAGGAACGTATCTTGTCCAATCATCATTTTACCAACGCTGATCGGATGGAAGCCGTCCACGTCCTTCTCAGGAGAAATACGCTCAATCACAGCATCTTCGTTAATGTGCTTTGGTAACGGCAATTGTACAAGAATGCCATGAATATTATCAGCCTCATTTAAACGATCGATTTCCTGAAGCAAACGCTCCTCTGTAATCGTCGCATCGAACTTAATCAGCTCTGAGTAAATACCAACCTCTTCACAGCCCTTTTCCTTTCCTTTTACATACGAATGAGAAGCCGGATCATCTCCAACAAGGATAACTGCCAAGCCTGGTGTTACACCTTGCTCCTTTAACTGTGCTGTTTGTTCCTTTAGCTCGCCTCTTTTTTTCTTTGCAATTTCTGATCCTTTAATTAATTCTGCTGTCATGTTAAATCCCCCTACTCAACATTATAATGTTTCTTTAATTTTAGATAACACACCGTTAATAAAGCGGCGCGATTCATCATCTCCATAAATCTTTGAAATTTCAATTGCCTCGTTGATGGATACGCTGTGCGGAATATCCTCCATATACTTCAGCTCATACACAGCAATGCGCAAAATATTGCGGTCGACTGTGCCGACGCGATCAAGCTTCCAGTTCTCCAAATGCTCACTGATCATGGCATCAATTTCATCCTTATGTGCTGCGCAGCCAATCACAAGTTGCTCCAAAAAGGCGTTGCTGTTTTCTCCTTCTTCTTCTAGGGTATTAGCAACCGCCGTTTGCGGGTCTATATCTCCTGCGATATCCATTTGATAGAGTGCTTGCATCGCTCTTTCTCTAGCCGTCCTGCGTTTCATGGTAACTCTCCTTTTGCTTTTATGCTTTTATGCTTTTGCTTTTATGCTTTGTTATACTGTCATAATTTATAAGCTGAACATCAGCTTAACTGCTTTCATATGTATGTTTGTCCTTAATATCATAATCATACCACAATTTACTGCTCTATACACAGACTCACCTTACCATTTGCCGAAAAAAGTTAACTTCCACCTGTTTTTCCCTGTAGAATGTACGGGTTTACAATAATGCATATGGATAAACGGCAAAATTTTTTTGATTAGAACAGCTATATCACAGCCTACTTTGTTCCTAAAGTTCTACTACGTCGAATTTGCTTCTAGCCGGAAATTTATCCTTTCTTACAGTGCAAAAAAGGACCGAGGCATAATGCCCAACCGGTCCTTTCTCTAAAAGAAAGTAATAAATTTAGGGTCTATCTAGCTACCGCAGCTATTTCCCCGCACAGGAAACGAATCTCCATTGCAGGAAAATGGGACTATGTCCGCTTTTCGGATTAAATCGGGTCCACTTCTGTTTTTTGTGTATCGAAGGTTACACCTACAACATGTACATTGACTTCTTTCAAGTCAAGACCTGTCATTGTAAGCAGCGCCTGACGGATGTTGTCTTGAATGCTTTGTGCAACCGACGGAATGGATACGCCAAAATACATGAGCACATATACATCCACCACAATTCCTTCGTTCGTTAGCTCTACCTTTACACCCTTACCGTGGTTTTTCTTTCCTAGACGTTCTACCACGCCTGCTGCAAAATTGCCTCGCATTGCTGCAACTCCTTCTATTTCCGTAGCAGCAATACCTGCGATCACTTCAATGACCTCAGGAGCAATTTCTACTTTACCGAGGTTCGTTTCTTGCCCCATATCTAACATATTTTCCGCCATGGACAAAACCTCCCTTTTAAAATTAAGAAAGTATATCTTTTAGAGCCTTGCTTTTATTGCTTTACAAGCTCATGCTCCTCAAGAAATTTCGTATTGAAATCTCCCTTTACAAAATCAGGATGGTCTAGAAGCTGCAAATGAAACGGAATTGTTGTATGTACACCTTCAATGACGAATTCACTTAAAGCGCGTTTCATCTTTGCGATTGCTTCTTCCCTTGTTTTCCCATACGTAATCAGCTTCGCAACCATGGAATCGTAATAAGGAGGAATAGTGTAGCCAGGATACACCGCTGAATCAACACGTACACCGAATCCACCCGGCGGCAAGTACATTTGCACCTTTCCAGCAGACGGCATAAAGTTTTTCGCTGGGTTTTCCGCATTAATACGGCATTCGATGGCCCAGCCGTTAAAGCTCACTTCCTCCTGCGTGAGAGAAAGACGTTCTCCTGATGCAACACGAATTTGTTCCTTAATTAAATCCACGCCCGTTACCATTTCAGTAACAGGATGCTCTACTTGAATTCTTGTATTCATTTCCATAAAGTAAAACTTCTTCTGCTTATGCTCGTAAATAAATTCAACTGTACCTGCCCCTGTATAGTTTACTGCTGCTGCCGCTTTGACCGCAGCTTCACCCATTTGACGGCGAATATCTTCGTCTAATGCCGGGGAAGGAGTTTCCTCAAGCAGCTTCTGCAGACGGCGCTGAATCGTACAGTCACGTTCACCGAGATGAATCACATTTCCATGCGTATCCGCCATTACTTGAATTTCAACATGACGAAAATCCTCAATGTACTTTTCGATATAGACGCCCGGATTACCAAACGCCGTGCTGGCTTCCTGCTGTGTAATCTGGATGCCCTTTACAAGCTCTTGCTCATTGCGCGCTACACGGATACCCTTTCCGCCGCCGCCGGCCGTTGCCTTAATAATAACAGGATATCCCATTTTATTTGCAAGTTCAACCGCTTCGTCTGTACTTTCAATAATTCCTTGTGAGCCAGGCACAATTGGTACGCCTGCTTCTTTCATTGTATCGCGAGCTACGTCCTTGATTCCCATCTTCGTAATAGCTTCCGGGCTTGGGCCAATGAAAATGATGTTACACTCGCGGCAAAGCTCAGCAAAGGTCTCATTTTCAGCTAAAAACCCATAACCAGGATGGATTGCATCACAGCCTGTAAGCTTCGCGACGCTAATGATATTTGTCAGATTCAGGTAACTTTCCTTTGAAGGGGTTGGTCCAACGCAATATGCCTCATCAGCTAGCTGCACGTGAAGTGCTTCTTTATCAGCCTCGGAATAAATGGCAACTGCCTCAATTCCCATCTCCTTACAAGCACGGATAATGCGTACAGCAATTTCCCCGCGGTTTGCAATCAATACTTTTTTTATCATCGCTCTTAACTCCTTTAAGCTTTTACAAGAAATAATGGCTGACCATACTCAACAAGCTGACCGCTTTTCACTAATACTTCCACGATTTCTCCGCTTACTTCTGCTTCGATTTCATTAAAGAGCTTCATCGCCTCTACAATACAAACGACAGTATCCTTATTTACTCGATCTCCCGCGTTTACATATACAGGGGCCTCTGGTGATGGAGACGCATAAAACGTACCAACCATCGGCGAGGTAATTTTATGCAGATTTGCAGTCTCTGCCGGCTGCGGAGCTGCTTCCTGCTGAACTGCTGCAGCAGCTGGCGCAGAGGCAACAGGGGCAGGTGCTGCTGCAGGAGCCTCTTGCTTCGGAGCAGGTGCTGCTTCATACACAACTGTCGCGTTTCCTTGCTTTTTCATTTTGATTGTTGTGCCTTCGTTGGCGTATTCGAATTCATCGATGTTCGAGTTGTCTATTAGCTTAATTAATTCACGAACTTCCTGTATTTTAAACATCTACAATCACTCCCATATACTTGGTTACATTTTCAATTCCATCTTACGACAGGTCTTTTGAAATTCCAATTATTTTTAAAGTTCCCTGCATCTTTTTTTGAAAAAATTTACAGTTGATTACTGTGTTTATTATCTAGTAATAATATCAAGCCTGATACGAAATTGGCAAGACCACTTTCCTAAAGTGCAAAAAAAAAGCAGCTACTAGGGGACTCCCAGTAGCTATTGTGTCCTTATTTAGATGGCTCAAATTTTACAGCAACCTGCTTTTGCCCAACTTCGCTTCTGGCAAGCTGAATAATTTTGTTCGCGTCTTGCTTGGACAGCTTGTTGGCTTTTACTGTAATGCGGATAGATTCACCGTCTGCGCGTACAAGCGCATCATCAAAGCCTTGGCTCTTTACTAATGTTTCTAGGAGCGCTTCTTTTTCAGCTAATGTATTGATTGCTTGAAAGTCCTCATATGCCTTGCTTTTTTCTTGTGCGGAAGCAGTCGCAGATGTGATGATGCTTTGCAGGTCTGCTTTTGCTTCGCTGCGCTGATCCTCCATTTGTAAACGAAGCTCTGTAAACTGCTCATCTCCGGAGGACTTTACCGAAGTATCCTTGCTTGTATCTTCAGAAGCTGCATCCTTATCCTTCGTGCTTTGCTCCACAGGGCTCGTTACCATATTTGATTTCTGGCTATCCGGCGTTGTTACGTAATAGACAGACAAGACTACGACAAGACTCAGCATTGTTAATAACCATACTGTTTGCTTTTTCACCACTTCTGTTCCTCCCTATTGTTTTTTTGGCAAAACAGAAACACGATGACTCGGTACGCCGAGTGTCCGCGTCACTGCTTCGATAATCATTTTCTTAACCTCTATGTTATCGGCTCCTTTCGCCACGATGAGAACGCCGCGTACTTCCGGCTTATCTACTTTTGTAACGATAGGAGCCTCCTTGTTGTCTTCCCTTATGATCGTTGGCTTCTGATTCGTGGAGGATTCTGTTACCTTTCTCTGTCCCCCATCACGGTCTGTCTCATCTGTACTTTGCGTACGCGTTTCTGTTTCTTTTTCAATTACCTTCACTTCTGAGGAATCAAGATTAACAATGACGCTTACATCCTTCACGCCCTTTACGGTTTCAAGGGCGTCTCGCAGCTGATCTTCGTAGTCTTTTTCATACTTGTCAATCACAGAGGAATCATCGTTTTTGCTGGCGAATGCAGGGGCGTCCTGCTCTGCTTCTGTGCTTGTTTGCGGACTGAATACGGCGGTCTCTTCTTTTCTCGGCTGAAATAAGCTCCCCGAAAACATGAGCACAATGCCAAGCGCCAGCAAGACGAGCACAAGCTTAGGCGCGACTTTTTTAGTCGCTTTGCCGTCTTCGCCGTCTCCCTTAAAAAGCTTGCGAAAGATGTTAGGCTTCTTCTCATTCATTTGCTTTTCCTGTCCCCCCTTCTGTGTGTACTTGAACTTTGCTTTTCTCTAGCTGCCACTCCTGTGCAAGAAACTTTTGAATATCCTGAGAGGCATCGTTGTCTATGCGTGATTCATACGGTGTGCTCGTGTCGACCTCAATCGGCTTCACCGCCTCCACAGCTCCTGACCGCTGCGGCTCTTCTTCGGAAACGGTAACAGAAACCGACTGAACATCCTGCTGTGATGTTACATCCTGCTTATCCTCTGGAACGACAAGATGCAGATTAGCTATCGTGACGCCATATTCATCCTGCAGCTTCTGCGCCACTTCCTTTTTCATTTGGACAGCCATCTGTTCTAAAATATATGCACGCTGTGAAGCTTGTATTTCTGTTTTCTTTTTATCTATTAAATTTTCTATCTCTCCATCTGTTCCGTACGGTTGTCGGCTTAATTTATCAATTAGTTCCGGTACATCTGCCTTTAGCAGCTGAAATAAGGGGCTTAAAATGAGGACGATAAGCAGCAAGCTCACGACGAACTTCACGTACTTTTGCATGCTTGATCTTGGTAGAATCATATGAAGAACAGTCGCGAGCAAAAGAAAGATAATAATATTGCGAACCCACTCTGTTACAAACTCCATTCCCTCACCTCCTAGCGCACCATCAGCGTTAAGTTGCCGGCCGCAACAATGATGCTAATGCTTAAAAAGAACATAAGAGAGACAATAGCGAGCGCCGCAAAGACGTAGATGATGCTTTTGCCGATAATATCAAGACATTGAATGACAGAGTTGCTGCCAAGCGGCTGCAAAACAGCGGCTGCAAATTTATAAATCAACGCGATCACGAAAATTTTAATCGCTGGAAACGCAACAATTACAAGTAAAATGACAACGCCGGCAATACCGACTGTATTTTTTAAAAGAGCGGAAGCGCTGAGCACTGTATCGCTAGCTTCGGTAAACATGCGCCCGACAACGGGAATAAAGTTACCGGTAACAAACTTTGCCGTTTTCACCGCGATCCCGTCTGCCACTGCTGTTGCAGTTCCCTGCACAGACAAAACACCGAGGAATATTGTTAAAAATACGCCAAGCGCACCAATGCTTACATTTTGCAGCAGCTTGGATAGCTTCGTTACCTTGTATTGATCACTCATCGTGCTGACAATGCTTAAAATCGTAGCTAAAAATAAAAGCGGCAGCACAAAATAATTCATCAGTAAACCGCTTGTATTCATTAAAAAGATAATAATCGGGTGAAAGAACGAAACAGATATCACACCGCCTCCCGTTGCAATGAGCGCAAGCAGGATCGGCAGAAGCGCAAGAATAAAATCAATCATCGTTTGAATCGTATCCTTCGCATATGTTGTGACGATATAAAAGCTATTTAACGCAAACACTGTCAGCACCATGTACACAACCGCATCCGCAATTTTTGCGATGCTGCTCTTTTCAAATGCCGACTGCAGCGATTGCAGCAGCGCGCTGAATATAGTGAGCAAAATGAGCGTCCCAAGCAATTTGCTATTGGCGATAAGCTCATGAAACAAAAATTTAAGAAGCCCTTTAAACCATTCCTGGATTGAAAATTGCTTCTCCCCTTTTATAAACTCCAGAAAACTCCCTTTTTGACTTTCCGGCAAATAGCCGCCGTAGTTTGTCACAAGATCCTCCCAATAGGTTTGAATATCTTCAATTCCAAGCTTATTCAACTGGTCATTCACAATCTTCTCATCAATCGGCTGCTGCGTGTTCGGGGAAGCTTGTACTACATTTGGCAAAGAAAAAAGCAAGAAAAATAAAAATAGCAGTTTGGCACTTGTTTTTTGTAGCATCATGTCACCTCCCTACTTCGGCAAAAAACCAAGGATTGTTTCAATAACAACTGTTAGGATTGGAATCGCCATCACAAGAATTAAAATTTTCCCGGCTAGCTCGATTTTCGCAGCGATTGCTCCCTGCCCCGCATCCTTTGTTACCTGTGCGCCAAACTCAGCGATGTAGGCGATTCCGATGATTTTCAATAACGTTTCCACATATACATTGCTTACCTTCGCTTGGCTGGCAATTTTCTCAATCATATGCAGCACAACTTGAATTTGGTCGATTAGAATCAAGAACATCACGCTTCCAACAAATACGACAAACAAAGTAGTTAAGCTTGATTTATGCTGATTGAGTAATGCTGCCAAAAAGGTGGCGATAAGTCCCAAGCCGACAATTTGCAAAATCTCGATGACAGTCGCCCACCTTTACTGAAACAAAAAGACGCTTTTAATTTTGTCGAACAAATTATTAATTAGAAATGCCACGTGAAATAAAATAACGACAAAGCCGACGAGAATGACCCAGTTGGCGATATCCTCGCGCTTTAGCTCTTTTAACACCGTATGAATAAAGGCTAAAATAATGCCAATGCCTGCGATTTGAAAAATCAAGCCAACATCAATGGACATACTCCTCTCCTCCTACAGCAATAAAATGACGATAAGGAGCCCCGACAATACCCCAAGACTTCTTATCATTTTTTCAGAGCGAAGCTGTGACTCCTTTGCTTCTCCCTCTTCCCGTTCTAAATGCGTCAAGCATAAGCGAATATGCTTTTGCTGCGACTCCCTGTCATGCTGTCCAAGCGTTTCGCCAAACTGCTGCAGGATCTCATATTCCGCCCGCTTCATCGCCGCCCGTTTCCAAACATGCTCCAGACTGGACAACCATGCCTCCCGCACGGTTTTTTCTCCCTGCTCTAGCTGCTGACTGAACCCTTCAAATAAAAAGCAAAGCGGTTTTGGTATTTGTTTTGCAAGCCTCTCAGCTGCTTCTGCAAGCGGCGTATGCCCGTACATAATTTCCGCCTCCAGCGACTGCAGCGCCGCCCGCATTAATCGAAGCTGCCGCGGGCGCTCCCTGAGCTTATTCGCAAACTCAAAGCCAATCCACGTTGTTGCCGCAACAATGAACACCGCTCCAATGATTTTGATCATACGCTGTTCACCCTCGTTTTTTGTAATAGCGTTTGTCCGCTGCTATCCTTGATTCTCCTTATAGTTCCTGGCCCGTGCGAACGCGATAATTCAATGAATCTATCAAATAAGCCGAGCTCTAGCATGGCGCGCAAGGATGGCCGCTTGAATACATCATCCCTCTCGTATCCGTGGACGGTTACAAATAGTTGCACCCCTGCGTTTACCGCCTCCATAATCGCCTCGCTGTCCTCCTGACGCCCTATCTCGTCCACGATAAGCACATCAGGGCTCATTGAGCGGATCAGCATCATCATCCCTTCTGCTTTTGGACAAGCATCTAGCACATCGACACGCGCTCCGAGCTCATACTGCGGAACGCCTTTTACACATCCAGCAATTTCAGATCGCTCATCTACAATCCCTACTTTAGAAGATGGGATTCCCCGTTTCTTCACACCTGTACTCATCATACGGGCAACATCGCGCAGCAGCGTTGTTTTCCCTGTTTGCGGCGGTCCGATAATCATCGTATTCAGCCATCTATCTTCATATATGTACGGCAAAAGCGGCTCGGCGATGCCTATCTTTTGTTTTGCGATACGAATATTAAAAGATGCAACATCACGAATCATTTTCACAGCACCCTTTTCTGTAATCACTTTACCTGCTAGACCCACGCGGTGTCCGCCGCGCAGCGTAACATACCCGCGCTTCAGCTCCTCTTCCATCGTATACAAAGAAAAATGGCTGAGCTTATTCAGCAAATACAGCGCATCATCTGCACTGACAATATAGTCATAAAAATGCGGCTTCCCCCGCATGACGCATTCAAGCGGTCTTTGCAGACGAAGACGAATTTCCTCCAAGTCCTGGGGCAGCTCTTTTCCCAGTATGGATTGTATCTCTCTTGGCAATATTTCGAATACTTCTCTCATAGCCTTCTCCCCAATTTGTTTCTACTTAAACACTGCAATTAAAATACAGCTGATACCAAGCACAAGAAAAAACAGTTTTAAAAACGACAGCTCATTTGCTACGCTCAAAACGCCAATCGACATTGTCAAAATCAATACTGTCGGCCCGACAAATGCAAGCATTCCATTTACCGCCAGCGCCTTTTTGGCATCATTGAAATGAAGCATAATAAGCGCCGCCAAGATCTCAAGGCTTCCCGAAAACAGACGAAGCGTCGCCATTGCAAGCACCGCTGTTTCCACTCCAGCTATCCATTGTTTCATCTGCTCACCTTCCTGCTGTAAAAAAATACGTTTGTACAACGATATGCACCGGTTGTCCATTTCAGAAGCGGAAAAAAGGATTTTTCAGAGAAGGACTTGGAAAAGGATTCATTTGCAGTTGAGTGCAAGAAGAAAATCAAATAGCATAGCCAGCAAAAAAGAAAGCAAACTAAAATCAGGGATGCTGATAATGATAAGATCACGACATTATCTTAATGTAGTGTTTTTATAATATTAAGTATCCTTAAAACATAACTAAATCAAATTACAAGGGTGATGAAAAATGGCAAAAAATAAAAATAACCAATTTAAGAACAGTAAAAATGCTGTACCAAAAGCAGATGTAGAATTTGCAGGAGAAAATGGGCTTGAACAAATAGCAGTAAAAGCCCAAAAAAAATCAAAATAAAGAAACGAATGCCCCCATGCCCGCCCGAACAACCCAAAACGTAAATGAAAAAACAAAAAGAGAGAGCTCTACGCTCTCTCTTCCTCATTTCCTATATTACGCACGGGATACGTATCTAGATTCTACCGTGTTAATAATTAACACTTCGCCTTCGTTGATGAAGATTGGCACTTGTACAACTAGGCCTGTTTCTAATGTTGCAGGCTTCGTTACGTTAGATGCAGTATCACCTTTAATACCCGGCTCTGTTTCTACAACCTTTAGCTCTACCGTATTTGGAAGCTCAACGCCAAGTACTTCACCATGGAATGTCATGATGAATACTTCCATGTTTTCCTTCAAGAACTTCAGCTCGCGCTCAATTTGCTTTTCTGGGATTTCAAGCTGCTCGTAGCTTTCATTATCCATGAATACATGAGCTTCCCCGCTTGCATACAAATATTGCATACGACGGTTTTCGATATGCGCTTTTTCTACTTTTTCACCCGCACGGAATGTTTTTTCCTGAATTGATCCTGAGCGAAGGTTACGAAGCTTCGAACGTACGAATGCCGCTCCTTTACCTGGCTTTACGTGTTGGAACTCGATAACTTGCCAAATTCCGCCATCTGTTTCAATTGTTAAACCTGTACGAAAATCATTTACTGAAATCATTCTAAAAATCCTCCTACTAGTATGTTATAAAATAATGAGCTCCTTCGGGGAATGAGTCAAAATTTCGTTACCTTCTTTTGTTACAATGACGTCATCCTCAATGCGCACACCGCCCAAGCCTGCGATATAAATACCCGGCTCAACGGTAACAGCCATGCCCGGCTCAAGCACCGTGTCAGAACGAATAGACAGACCAGGCCCTTCATGAATCTCAAGACCAATGCCGTGACCTGTAGAATGACCAAAATACTGTCCATAGCCTTTTTCTGTTATGTAATCACGCGTCAAGGCATCAGCTTCTTTTCCTGTTACGCCGGCACGAATGCCGTCCAAGCCGCGCAGCTGCGCCTCAAGAACCACATCATAAATATCCTTCAGATCTTGAGAAGGTTCACCAACGGCAATTGTACGCGTAATGTCCGAACAATATCCCTTATAATACGCACCGAAGTCCAGTGTAACAAACTCACCTGTTTCAATCAGCTTTTCAGATGCTACGCCATGCGGAAGCGCGGAACGATGCCCAGAGGCCACTATAATATCAAACGAAGAAGCAGCAGCACCTTGTTTGCGCATGAAAAACTCCAACTCGTTCGACACCGCAAGCTCGGAAACACCTGGACGAATGAATGATAGGATATGAGTGAAGGCAGCATCGGCAATCTGCGCAGCTTCCTTTAATATCTTAATCTCCGCATCCGTCTTAATCAAGCGTAACTTTTCCACCAGACCAGAAACCGGCACTAGCTCCGCCTCTGTCTTATCGCCATACATTCTATATTCGCTATATGTAAGAGTATCTTGTTCAAAGCCTAGCTTCGTGATACCAAGTTCTTTTGCTCGCTTTGCCACCTCTTCTGTAATTGGACCTGTATGCTGGACAATTTCGTAACCGACTGCTTGTTTTTGCGCCTGCTCCACATAGCGGAAATCCGTAATAAAAAGCGCACGCTCTGCAGAAAGCAATACAACACCCGCCGTGCCCGTAAATCCTGTCATATATGTACGATTGTAGCTGTTTGTTAGCAAAAGCCCATCAATGCCCTCTTGCCGGAGCATACTTCTCAGCTTTGTTAATTTTTCCATTCTTACGCCTCCCCATAGCATAATCGTTTTACGCCGTACATGCTTGACCCTTGCATGCCGCGGAAGTTCAAGTTTGGCCGTTCATGAGGAGCAATCTTCTCGCTGTCTGTGACCTTAATAAAGAAAACTCGCCGACTGGCAAGCCGTTAGGCAAAGACAGAGGCGCAGTTGCACTTCTACCTTATTCCTAAAATTTTTTGTTGCGTCGAAGTAGCCTCTAGCTGGAAATTTATGCTTTCTTAAAAGTGCAAAAAAGAATGTTCTTAGAACATTCTATCATAGCTCAAGGCTTATTTGAATAGGCTGTCTCGCTGTTCGCCTTTGTGCGATTTTCTTCTGCGGCTTTAAAGGACACGGAATAAGTAATGAATACGCCATATAAAATAAAAATACAAAGAGTTGTAACGAATGTAGGTCGCGAAAATTCCAGTGCATGTTTCACAACGGGAGATAGAAGCCCAACCCCGAAGAAAATAAGAGCCCATAGAACTATCCCATATATAATACCCGGAGTGATGCCCTGAAACTTTTTAAACCATGCCCCATATAAAATGGCGACCAGAATCGATGCGATAGACATGAGTGCGATGCCCAATAGATTTCCCCAAACACCTTGCTTCCAATCTCCTAGCGCAAATGGCATAATCAGATAATTTGGCCCCGCCTCTGAAAAGGAAAAGATGTGAAGAAAATACCAGATGGAGCCCCAAAACAAACCACCAAATATCCCAATTCCTGCTACCTTTTTTGTAAAAGATGACGGCTTTTCTTTTTTATTTTCCATTTTTTCACCCCAATTGTTACTATGCCCACAACACAGAAAATTTATGTTGAAATTTGGAGTTTAAAAGGAAAAAAACATGTCTATAACGAAAACAAAGAGTATAAAAACCCAGCCTTTGTATTTTGCTTGTCAGAGAGCAAGTTTTACCGATACAATGAAGAAAATAAATACAGGTTGGTGTTTACATGGCAGAGGAAGCAAAACAAATCTACGGCGGGCAAGCCGTAATAGAAGGAGTTATGTTCGGCGGCAGAGAATATACTGTTACAGCCGTTCGAAGAAAGGATTCGTCGATCGAGTTTTATCGATTGCCGCGTATGCAGAACCGATTCCTTAACATTCTCAAACGTATTCCATTCTTGCGCGGCATTGCTGCAATTTTAAATGCGAGTGCAAACGGATCAAAGCATCTGAACTTCTCATCGGAACGATTTGATGTAGATCCGCATGATGATCACACACTGGCACAGAAGAAACAAGAAGAGCAATCTAAGCTCACAATGATCCTTGGAGTAGCAGCAGTCGGCATCCTTTCCTTTCTATTTGGAAAAGTGATTTTCACTGCCGTTCCTGCAATACTGGCAGACTTGACGAAACCAATATTTCCTTCACATCTCGCTCAAGTCATGATTGAAAGTATTATTAAGCTTATTCTGCTTCTTGTCTATATTTATTTCGTTTCCCTTACACCGCTCATTAAGCGGGTATTTCAATATCACGGAGCAGAGCATAAAGTGATTAACGCGTATGAAAGCAACCTTCCGCTAACCGTGGAAAATGTGCAAGGTCAAACGCGTCTCCACTATCGTTGCGGCAGCAGCTTTATTCTATTTACTGTCATTGTCGGAATGTTTGTATACTTGCTTGTACCGACAGAACCGCTGTGGGCACGTGTTATCAACCGCATCCTTCTCATTCCCGTTGTGCTGGGAATTTCGTTTGAAGTATTGCAGATTACAAATTTAGTGCGCAACGTTCCTGTTTTGCGCGTCCTCGGGTACCCGGGATTATGGCTGCAGCTTCTCACCACGAAGGAACCTACAGATGATCAAGTAGAGGTTGCCATCGCATCATTTCATGAACTGCTTCGTTTAGAAGGCAAGCAATAGTTTTATGTTTTATTTTTCTAAAGCAATGACATTAGGAGGTGCATCCCTTTGAACGGTCGATCCTTTGCCTTAGTCCTTTTCTTTCTCGTCATCGGGCTGGCAATATTCCAGCTTGTCTCTTTTGCTGTTGAGGATCCTGGTGGTCTCTTAAAAAACCTTTTAACCATCGGGATTGTGGTAGTTGCTTTTTACTGGCTATACAAACTATTTACAGGTCAGGGAAAAAACAGCAATTCCTCTTACAATCGTGCAGCTAAACAGTCTAAGCGGAAATATGCAAAACCGAATGTAACACCTCTAAACAAAAAATTGTCTTTAGACGCAAAGAACAAAAAGGCATCTCTTGGTTTACTAAAAAAGAAGCGAAAGCAATCCCATTTAACTGTCATTGAAGGGAAAAAAGGCAAAAAGAAAGACCGCGCATCGTTTTGATGTGCGGTCTTTTTTCTACACTTCAAGAAAATATACAGTTCTAACTAGAAGCGGATTCGGCGTAGTCGAAAATTTTAGGAATACGGGCTACGCCTCTGTTTGCGCCCAAGGGCAAGGCTCGCCAATCAGCAAGTTTTCTTTATTCCCCATTTGTTTTTTGTATATTACGAAGGGTTTCTACACGAGAAGCATCTTCTTCAAAATATTGGACAAGATCACCGATTCGGTCAATAGCATCCCAGCTGAGATGGTGCTCAATTCCCTCAACATCTCCGTAAATGGTACTTTCCTCCACTCCGATGATACGCATAAACTGCTCAAGCAGCTCGTGGCGATATACGAGACGCTTTCCAATTTTCTTTCCTTTTGCAGTTAGTACAAGACCTCTGTATTTTTCATAAATTAAGTATTCATCTTTATCAAGCTTCTGTACCATTTTTGTAACGGACGACGGATGTACACTTAACGCTTCCGCAATATCGGATACCCGGGCATAGCCCTTCTCTTCAATTAAAAGGTAAATCTGTTCTATATAATCTTCCATACTAGGGGTAGGCATCAGTTTCCTCCATCCAATCCTTTTTCTTACTTTAAGGAGGTATAAATTCCTAGATAGAAGCTTTTTCGACGTAGTCGGGAATTTTAGGAATACAGTACAAGTGCAACTACGCCTCTGTCTTCGCCTATAGGCTCGCCAATCGGCGAGTTTTTTTATCCTCCGCGCTAAGCAATCAATAAAATGATACAATAGAACGCGCTTCGTGACAAGGGAAGAGGCGCTAAGTCCTTACGTAAAATATTGAATTTCCGCCTGTGGAAAATATTCCGCAATGTAAGAACGGATGGTTTCCTCTAACTCTGCGGCTTCATCTGTTGGATACACATATTTTCCAATACCATACCGACCCCACTTATATTTTCTCTTTTCTTCATCCATTTCAAGCTTCGTGTTCGGGTAGCGCTGCTGAATGACCTTTTTCGCAGGCTTTGTAAAGCGATGCTGAATCATTTCAAACGAGAGATTCGGCAGTTCTAAATCCTTCAGAGACGCGTGTAAGCGCTGAAACAATTCATGGTAGCCCTCCACCCATTCATCATGCCTATAAATGGGCGCAACAATGAATCCCAGTGGATAACCGGCCTGCGCTACCTTTCGTGCAGCTGCAATTCGCTCCTCAAACGGAGACGTCCCCGGCTCAAAATTTTTAATCACATATCGAGAATTTACACTAAAGCGAAAGCGTGTTTTTCCATTATGCTTCGCATCTAACAAATGATCAACATGGGAGTACTTCGTGACAAACCGCAATCGGCCATACTCTGTCTGTCCGATAAATTCAATGGTTTTTTTCAATGCATGTGTCAAATGATCAATTCCAACAATATCAGATGTACACGCTGCTTCAAAGCGCGTAACCTGCGGCGCACGCTCGTCCATATAGGTTTGCGCTTGGGAAAAAATCTCATCCAGGTTTACATACACACGAACATATGGCTTACTGCCAAGCGTGGTCTGTAAATAACAGTAATGACAGTGTCCCATACATCCGGTCGCAAGCGGAATCGCATATTCTGCCGATGGCTTTGATGTATCAAACTTTAATGTTCGTCTCACACCAACGACGAGGGTGGATTTCGCAACACGATATTGCTGCAGCTCATTTTCTCCCGGCAGATTTCGAATTTGATTATGAGAAGTTGTTTCGCGAATTTCTAGCCCCATATTTGTAAATTTGTCATACAGCTCTTTCCCGAGTGGATATTCTAACGCTTGCGGCTCAATATATACTAACTTCGGTATAAATGGCTCCACTGCACTCACCTTCCTCACCTGTAGTATGAACAAAATACTTACCTTTGTGTAAGCTTAATGATTTCCATACTAAAAAATTGGAGACTCCTAAGAAAAGCGGACAAGGTCCGCCTTTTATGGCAGCGTAGGGGTGAACCGGAGTCTGCATTTTGGGCCTTGGAGCTAGACATCCCCCCAAAAGTTATACTTTCTTATCTTGTAAAGACAACTCGCCGGTTAGCGAGCCGTTAGGCGAAGGCAGAGGCACAGCTGCCCTTATACTGTATTCCTAAAATCCTCATCTGTGCCAAATGAGCTTCTAGCTGAAAATTTATATTTTCCTAAAGAATAAAAAATTTCTTGCCAACGGCACTTTTCTTTGTCATTCTGTATAATTGAAAAGAATAGATAAAGAAAACTCGCTGATTGGCGAGCCCTGCCTTTGGGCGAAGACAGAGGCATAGTTGCTCTTATACTGTATTTCTAAAATTTCCAACTACGTCGAATTGGCTTCCAGTTGGAAATTTCTACTTTCTTACAGTGTAAAGAAAACTCGCCATCGACCAAACAAGTTATACGTTCTTATGAAAATGGAGGGAAAGCCATGTGGTCCTTTGTATCCGGTATTTATGCCAACCGCTATGGTGAGGTCATTATTGATGTAATTTTCACATATATCATAGCCTCCTGCGGATTTTGGGTTCTTCGCTATTCGCTTCATCAATTTTTTCAACGAACGAGCTTTATCGACGAAAAAAAGGAGGGGACCATTGAGTCTGTCGTCAAAAACACATCCAAATATTTAACGCTCATCCTCGTTTTGATAACAGCCATCCAACCGTTTGTTGATTGGAGGAATATTCTTGTTGCAGGCGGAGTATTAACCGCCATCGTAGGCTTCGGTGCACAGTCTGCCATTAAAGATTTTCTGTACGGATTTTTCTTCCTATTTGAAGGCCAGCTCAAAAAAGGGGATTTTGTAACGATTAATAACGAATTGGCGGGAGCAGTAGAAGAGTTAGGCTTTCGCGCTGTAAGCGTCCGTCTAACAGATGGCCGCTTAATGACGGTGCCAAATGGGGAAGTATTAAAGGTTATAAATGGAAATGTGAATCATCGGCGTGTTTTTGAAAGCGTCATTATCGATTTTAAAGAAGATCCGGCCCGTGTGCGCGTGCTGCTCGAGTCACTATGCGAAGAACTGAATGAGCTGCATATGGAATACCTGTTGCGGGATACAGATGGTGAATTTGTAGAAGCATATCACTACTGGGGGTTATCCTCTCTTGATGCATCTCCCTATGGCTTTAAGTTTTCCATTGTCGCCACAGTACAGGATGTGCATTATTTACAAGCGGCGCAGGAAGCAAAATTCCGACTTGCGAAACGGCTGCATGAGGAGGGAATCTTGCTCCCTTCTATACGAGCTGTATATGCACAGCAATAATACCTGACTAATTTTACAAATGGATGACAGACATAATTATGCAAAAAAAATCCAAAATAAGAAAAACAGAGACGGAAGCAGGATGCCGGATCTAAACAATACCCAGAACATATACTTTCTTAAAACGAAAAAAAAATTTGCTAATTAGTGAAATTAGAGGCGTAGTTGCATGTATACTTACTTTAATGCGGAAAATCTCTGCTGAGCTGCATAACTGGCGGCTGGAATTTTATAATTTTTTAAAGTATCGAAGCAAATGGTTGACTCACCTCTTTTTTTCTCTGTATGATATGATTTCGTGAGCCATTATTTTGTTATTCGAATTTTTGTAACTATGAATGGATGAGAGGGGAAAAGGAATGTCGGTTAAGAAACAAACGAATGTGCGGACTGGAAAAATGGTGCGTGAACTCATGCTTGCTGATAAGGAGGTAACAGCCTCTTTAATTATGGTGTACAGCAAAAATGGCGTGAATGAAGAGATTAAAATCGAGGGGTTACATCCGAAGTCCAATGAAGAGTTATTTCTAAGCGGCAAAGTGGATTGGAATAAAAGCGTCATTTACAAAACAGTTGATTTTACAGGCAAGGCAGAGGTTGGTAAAGCACTGCTGACAGATATGAAAAAAAATAACGTGACACTGGAAATCGAACGGGTAATGTGGAGTAAAGAGACGCAGGAGGAAGAAGAAGCGATCGAAGCTGAACTGATTGCAGCAAAAGAGGCTGAGAAAAAGCCTGCCGCTATACATACAACGACGCCTCCTGAGAAAGAGAGAACGGTCAAAGCGGAACCCGTATCACCACCTCCAGCCCCAGCTCGTATGGAAACTATCGTACAAAAAGTGAACGAACCAATCGTTCCGCCAGTAAAGGCTGAGACAGTAAGCGCATCCAGTATACCAGCTGCTAAGCAAATAGCACCTGAACCTGTCAGACGCGCTGCAGAGGTAACAACACCTCCAGTCAGACACGCAGCACCGGAGGAGCCATTTGCACCAGAAACACAATCCGAATTGGCTGGAAAGTATGAACGGCTTGTTTCCAAAGCAAAAGAGGTTTGTCAGGATTATGATTTAGGTCTGGACTTGGATGATTCCATTGAATCCCTAAGAGAAGAACTAAACAAGCAAGGAATTTCATTAGATTTTGACGCAGACATTATGAATGCTGTTCGCAGTCTTCGTGAACTCAAAACAAAAGGCATCAGTCTTGATAAAATATTAAATCTTGTATAAAAATTCGATTTTGTAGAATAACAGAGCACATCTTTTACATGTGATAATATCTGAGGTGGATCTCCCCTCTCTAGATCTTAATTGTAAAAATGGAATTTTCATGTCAGCTGCCTTTCGTTTTGGCTGCAAGAACCTATAGGTGTATATGAAAAATAGACCGACAAGCAAGCCCCTTCTCTTACAGTGAACAGCTTTGCTTGTTGGTCTAATTCACATTTAAAAAAAGATACATTTCTAGCTGTTAATTCGACATAACAGGAAATTTTAGGAGTGAACTATCTGGGCAACCGTCCCTCTATCTTCGCCCAAGTGCGCGCCTATCGGCAAATTCTCCTTGCTGGTTAACGAGCACTATCTGTTCGTTAGACCCGTTTTTATTTTCTATAATTCCATTCTTCACTTTCATATTTTTCCTTTGCAAGACGCTCTACTTCCTCACGTTGTTCCCCTGTCAGTTCATAGGGAACTAGCTCAATTTCCATCCCCTTTTCAAAACCAACTCGAAATGCTTCAATGAGCTGTTCGATTGTAAACGTTTGATCCGTTAGTTCGTTGATTGCTACCGCCTTAGATGAAAACATACTTTTCATACGCTCCTTCAAGCGTTCATTTGGAAAGAGGAATAAGTCATATAATGTATCTAGGTCAATTTCGAGCGGAATTGATCCGTGCTGCAGGATTACTCCACGTTGGCGCGTTTGTGCGCTGCCTGCAATCTTACGCCCCTCCACAACAATTTCATACCAGGACGGAGCATCAAAACAAACAGCAGACCGCGGATTTTTTAAATCCTCACGCTCCTGCTCGGTCTTCGGAACAGCAAAATACGCATTCAGTCCCAGCGCGCGAAATCCTTCTAGCAGCCCTTGAGAAATGACACGATACGCTTCTGTGACTGTCTTTGGCATCTTAGGATGGTTTTCCGAGACAATCACGCTATAAGTGAGTTCACGGTCATGCAGGACACTCCGCCCCCCTGTTTGACGGCGCACAAAGCCAAATCCGCGTTTTTCCACTTCCTCCATATCAATTTCCTTTTCGACACGCTGAAAGTATCCAATTGATAGAGTTGGAACCTCCCATTCGTAAAATCGAATCGTTGCTGGCATAGCACCTGCGCTCTGCCAATTCAGCAGGCATTCATCTAGTGCCATGTTATAAGAAGGAGAACATTTTCCTGAGTTGATATAATACCATTGTTCTTTTTCCATATTCCACCTCTTGCCTAGTGTTGTTTGCACGTTATCTAGTCTACCAAATTCGTGAGATTTTGTGAAAAGATACGAAATTTCATTCTCCTATCCATGAATATATTGCATATCATGATAGCACCATTATAATATGAATGGTAGAAGTAAGAGAAAAGGAGTCGATTCATCTTGTCAGCTAATCTAACCATCTTCCTTGTAGCCATTGTAATCCTTATGGCATATTCTGTCATTCTGTTCTTTTATCAGCGTAAAATTGTTAAATCGCTTACAGAAGAAGAATTTCGCGCTGGCTACCGCAAAGCGCAACTGATTGATATTCGCGAACCAGATGAGTATAACGCAGGACATATTCTCGGTTCCCGTAACATTCCATTATCGCAGCTACGGATGCGTTATAAGGAAATCCGTCCTGATCAACCGGTTTATATGTATTGCCAGAATGGCCTCCGCACAGGACGTGCTGGGCAATTCCTCAAGAAAAAGAAGTATAAGGAGCTGTATCAGCTTCAAGGCGGCTTTAAAGCTTGGACAGGAAAAATTAAAAAGAAAGCATAAATTAAGAAAAGCAGACATTAAATATTCGTATCTTCTTAATCTTGCTAAAGAAAACTCGCCACAATCGGCGAGTTTTCTTTACACTGCTCTATTCCTGTAAGCTATTATCTTTCAGAACCGGAGGACGCATTGGGAAATTGATCCAGCACGACCAATTTTCGGACAACCGTTTTCGTCTTTTTCTCTTTTGCATACATTTCCAAAATGACAGTTCCGTTTGTTGGCAGCTGCTCCTTTGGAATCCTAATAGAAATTTTCCATGGCTTGCTTATATCAAATGCTGTTTCCTTTACAAGCATAATATGCCCCTCTGAAACGGCATAATAGGCTTGCTCTACTTCTGGTACAGCCCCGCCTGAAAGTGTGTATGCACCGTCGTTCCCCTGCTTTTCTACTGCAACATCCAATGTGTCTTCGGCCCCATCTATCCTTCCATCGGCTTTATAAGAAATCGTTTCTGTAAATAGATTAGCTGCCGCTTTCTTTCCGTTTACCTCAATTGGGAGCAGTTTTCCTGTAATTGAATACGTTTCTCCCTGTTGAAACGGTTTTTCATCGTAATTCCAAGCGACTTCCCACGTCTTTGTCTCGCCTGGCTGCAAGCTAACAGATGTTAATGCTTGCGAGAACATTTTACCCTTTGAATAACGGTACAACTCTTCTCCACTTGCACGCTTTATGATAACCTCAAACTGCTGCGAGGACGGAAAAGTTAGTGAAAGCGGCTGATCCTCCAGATTATGAAGCAGCAGCTTTACCTGAGTGTGATCTTCATGCATAGCAGCTTCAACCTTAAATGAAGGCTCCTCCCTTGGCTCAGCGCTTTGATCTACTGGCAAACTTTCGTCTTTTGCTTGACAGCCAGCCGCAAAGAAACAAAGAGTTAGCAATAAAACGCTAATTTTTCGCATATGAAACTCCTTTCTACTTACTAGCATTGTTTCTTTCCCGCCTTTTCTTCATAAGTGCTGCGAGTTAGGCCATACATCAGCAAATCATAAAATTCACCTAGGTAACATTGATATTCCTGAAGTATACCTTCCTCTGAAAATCTAAATTTACGAAGAAGTTGGCGTGAGGAGATATTTTCTGCCCGTACAGTTGCGCCAATTCGATTCAAAAGGAGCCTATCAAATCCAAACGGAATTGCCGTTTTCAGCACCTCTGTCATAATGCCCCTTCTCCACACCTCTTTCTTTAATTCATAGCCAATTTCCGCACGGCGATGCTGCCGATTCCAATTATGGTAGCCGACCGTTCCCAGGAACTCACCTGTTTCTTTATCAACAATTGCCCACCGGATCATCATCCCATTACGAAAGCCGCTCTTTATCTGCGTCACAAATTGCTCTGCCTGTTCCTTTCGTGTAAACGGCTCTAAACCATAATATTGTACAACCTCTTCATCGGAGAAATAACCATACAAATGGGGCGCGTCTTCCTTTGTTAACTCTCGTAACCGAAAGCGCTCCGTCTCTAAAACAGGAAACGAAAAGAAAATCATCCTCTAAGCCTCCTTTTTCTTACCGTTTCGACTCATTTGCAAGGAAATCCTTCCTTGACTTTTTCTCTCTTTTCTTTTACTGTTAAACTAACGAACGGTAGGAAGGTTGATTGGTATGACAGCTACTCGTATTAAAGAAGCAGCTCTTGCCCGCTTCGCTCAATTTGGATATGAAGGTACGTCTCTCTCCGATATCGCACATGACGTTGGCATTAAGAAGCCTTCACTATACTCACACTTTACAGGAAAAGAACAGCTCTATTTCGTTTGCTTAGACACATCGCTTGAGCGAGACCTAGATTACTTGCGAAGCTGCGTGGCAGCGTATGAAGGTAAAAGCCTATCCTCTTTTTTATATGAGTTACTCGAAAGTTATGGACGACGCTTTTATGAAAATGTAGAAGCAATGTTTTGGCTTCGTTCCTTATTTTTCCCCCCAGCCGCATTCAAGGATCGGATTGTAGAGAAGGCAAATCACTACGTGGAAGAAGCTGGACATTTGCTTACCCCTGTGTTTGCAGAGGCCATCGAGAAAAAAACAATTACTGCCGAAAATGCAGAGATGGCGGCAGCCGCCTATTTATGCCTATTTGACGGACTGATGATCGAACTGCAATACAGTGGACTGGATGGCTTTCAAAAGCGGCTGCATGCAGCTTGGCCTATTTTTTGGCGAGGAATTCACATATAAGGAAAGGAGCTTCATGATGGGTTGGATTTATGTACTTATAGGCGGCTTCATTGAAGTCTTTTGGGTGATGGGCTTAAAGCACGCAAGCTCTCCCCTAGAATGGGCAGGAGTCGCAGCTGCTATTTTACTTAGCTTTTGGTTTTTGTTTCGTGCATTTAAAACGCTTCCTATCGGCACGGTGTATGCCGTATTTACAGGTATTGGAACAAGCAGCATTGTCATTGTGGAAATGATATTCTTTGGGGAGCCTGTATCTATCGCAAAGCTGCTGTTTATCGCGCTTTTGATTGGCGGGGTAATTGGCTTAAAACAGCTAACAGCTAAGCAGAAAGGAGAGGCATAGTAATCATGGCTTGGGTATTTCTTATTCTAGCGGGATTTGGGGAAGTAGCGGGTGTTTTTTCGATGAAAATGGCGAGTGAACGAAAGAATATCTTTTCGTTCCTAGCGCTTGTTACAAGTTTTAGCTTAAGCTTTTTCTTTTTATCAAAAGCGATGCAGGAATTGCCGATGGGAACAGCATATGCGGTATGGACGGGCATCGGAACAGCCGGCAGTGTCATTATCGGTATTTTATTTTTTCGGGAACCTGCCGATTGGCGGCGGATCATGTATTTGAGCTGTATCGTAATTGGTGTTGTTGGTTTAAAAGCAATCAGCTAGGATTTTCACTCATAAATTCTATATCTTAACAAAAGATAAACATATATAAAGAAGGGAGCGAATGAAATGGAAGTGTCCTTTCATAAACATATGTTGCTTTTTTTCTTTTTGTTTATCATTTTAGTTGTATCTCTAAGCATAACAGTCCATGCGTATAACATTCCGGCTCATGTTTGGAGTGCGCGATCGTTTTATCACGTTGTTACAAGTATCTTTCGCTAGAACCTAGCGGGCACGCTCTGTTAAGTGAAACAAAGTGCAGCTCCCCCTCTGTCTTCACCTAATGAAAAAGAGCTAAACGCGGCCGTTTAGCTCTTTTTCTATGTACTACTTCTCAAATCGGTTTAACATCTCTTCTCTCATACCAAAACTGACAACTGCAATGCCGATATACATGAACACCAACATAATTGGATTGACAGCATTGTACCAATCATTGTTCACAATCAAATAGACTGTTACAGCAGCCACCGCTACGAAAGCTGTGATAAATAGATAAAAGCTGATGTTTTGCCCCATACTGTTCCCCTCTCTCCTCGGTATTACCATTTCAAAGTGTATGGCTGCAGACCCTGTTATATGCCTGTTGTTTGATAGACGGTATGTGTAAATGAACCCTAGATGCTGATTGAAAACTTCCCCAGCCCGCAAAGCCTATCTATTGGACCTTTTTTCCGTCCCCACTATATCATGGGTGCAAGCGCAGGCGCAAGACATATATGAGAAAAACTAGGATGCCCTGCACGATTCTGATAAGCAACCCACCCGCTCCAAAGCTCTTTTATCTTTTACGCGAGAGCGGAAATAGGAACAGGTCATGCAGATAAATAAGACCTACCGGGGAGCAGGCCTTATTTACACTGTAAGAAATTTTAGGAATACAGGATTAGTGCAACTACGCCTCTGCCTTCGCCTAAGAGCAGGGCTCGCCAATCGGCGAGCTACATCTTCTCATAGCGTAAAATGGGCTTTCGCGCCGCCTTCGTTTCGTCAAGACGCTTTACAACAGTCGTATGCGGCGCCTCCTGTACCATCTCTGGGTTTTCCTCTACTTCCTTCGCAATTTGGATCATTACATCAATAAACGCATCCAGTGTTTCCTTCGATTCCGTTTCCGTCGGTTCAATCATCATGCATTCCTCAACATTCAGCGGAAAATAGATTGTCGGCGGATGATAGCCGAAGTCTAATAAACGTTTGGCAATATCAAGCGTTCTTGCGCCAAGCTTCTTTTGCCGCCTTCCCGATAGCACGAATTCATGCTTGCAGTGCTGATCAAACGGCACATCATAATACGGGGCAAGCCGTCTCATCATGTAGTTAGCATTTAATACAGCATATTCTGTAACCTGACGCAAGCCTTCTGGCCCCATAGAGCGAATGTACGTATAAGCGCGAACGTTAATGCCAAAATTTCCGTAATACGGCTTCACGCGACCGATAGACGCTGGACGATCGTAATCAAATACATAGCCATCATCCGTTTTTTCTAATATCGGCTTCGGCAAAAACGGAATTAAGTCCGCCTTCACACCAACAGGTCCAGATCCAGGACCACCGCCTCCATGTGGACCTGTAAATGTTTTATGAAGGTTTAAATGCACAACATCAAAGCCCATATCTCCCGGGCGGGCCTTGCCCAGCACTGCATTTAAATTTGCGCCATCGTAATACAGTTTTCCGCCAGCTTCGTGTACAATGCTCGCCATTTCTAAAATATTCCGTTCAAATAATCCAAGTGTATTTGGATTTGTCAGCATTAAAGCTGCTGTATCCTGGCCGACATATCGCTTTAAATCGTCTAAGTCAACAAGACCGTTTTCATCAGATTTCACTGTAATGGTCTCAAACCCGGCTACTGTTGCAGAGGCAGGATTTGTCCCGTGCGCGGAATCTGGAACGAGCACCTTTGTGCGTGTATAATCGCCTCTTGCTTCATGATAGGCCCTTATTAACATGAGTCCTGTCCATTCCCCGTGGGCGCCGGCTGCTGGCTGCAGCGTCACCGCATCCATTCCTGTAATTTCCTTTAGACTCTCCTGAAGGTCATACATAAGCTCCATTGCGCCTTGCACTGTGCTTTCATCCTGAAGCGGATGGATATGAGAAAATCCTGCAAGACGAGCAACACTCTCGTTAATTTTTGGATTGTATTTCATCGTACAAGAGCCAAGAGGATAAAAGCCAGAATCTACACCGTGATTGCGCCGCGATAACGCTGTGTAATGACGCATAATATCAAGCTCCGATACTTCCGGCAGCTCAGCAGCTTCAGTGCGGACATATTCGGTGCCAAACAAAGCTGTCAAGTCCGCCTCCTCTACATCTAAAGGCGGCAGACTATATCCGATGCGTCCTCGCTTACTCATTTCAAAAATGAGCGATTGATCATGCGCTGTCATTGCATATCCCCCATTTCCTTTACAAGCGTGTCGATTTCCTCTTTCGTGCGAAGCTCTGTTATGGCAACGAGCATATGATTGGCAAACTCTTCCTCATATTTACCTAGATCATAGCCGCCGATGATCTTGCATTGCGTGAGCGCTTTATTTACTTCCTCTACCGGACGCTTGCAATTAACAACAATTTCATTAAAAGCAGGTCCTGAAAACGCAACGGTAAAGCCGCTTTTTTCAAATTGTTTTTTCGTATACTGTGTTTTAGAAATATTCTGAAGAGCCATTTCCTTTACACCCTGTTTCCCGAGCGCTGTCATTGCGACTGCCGCTGCCAGCGCATTGAGCGCTTGATTCGAGCAAATATTCGATGTCGCTTTATCACGGCGAATATGCTGCTCACGTGCCTGTAAAGTTAATACAAAGCCTCTTTTCCCCTCTGAATCTGTCGTTTGTCCGACGAGGCGACCCGGAATTTTACGCATGAGCGCCTTTGTTGTAGCAAAATAACCGCAGTGCGGTCCGCCAAACTGAGTTGGAATACCAAATGGCTGCGCGTCACCTACGACAATATCTGCACCGAATTTGCCGGGAGGTGTTAACGCTCCGAGTGCCAGTGGATTAGCAGATACAATAAACAGCCCTTTATGCTGATGGGCGATTGTTTCAATGTCTGCCAATTTCTCTACTTGACCTAAAAAGTTGGGATATTGTACAACAACACAAGCAACGTTCTCAGTCATCGCGCTCTCAAGCGCCGCTAGGTCTGTTACGCCGTCCTTGCAGCCGACCTCTACCACCTCTAGGTTTTGGCCAGCGGCATATGTTTTAAGCACAGCCCTCGCTTCTGGATGAACAGCCTTTGATACAACAATTTTCTCCTTACGTGTATGCCCCGCTGCTAGCATAGCTGCTTCTGCAAGAGCTGTACCGCCGTCATACATAGAGGAATTGGCTACGTCCATTCCTGTTAATTCACAAATCATCGTCTGAAACTCGAAAATTGCCTGTAATTCACCTTGAGAAATCTCAGGCTGATATGGTGTATATGCTGTATAAAACTCCGAACGCGAGATAACATGGTCTACAATTACCGGAATATAATGATCGTACACACCAGCCCCAAGAAACGACGCATATTCCTTTGTGTTTGCATTTTTTCTTGCAAGCTCTGACAGTTCCTTTACCAATGCAGACTCAGCTTTTGCAGGCTTCACTCGCAAATCACCTTGAAATCTTACACGTTCAGGAACATCTGAAAACAATTCCTCAATCGACTCGACTCCAATTACTTCGAGCATTTGTTTTTTGTCGTCCTCTGTCATTGGCAGATAACGATGCAGCATCACGTATCCCCCCTATTTGGATCGTTTATAAAACGGGATAGGTACAACAACAGCCTTTACCCGTTTACCGCGAATTTCTACTTCAACGCCCGTACCAAGCGATACGAACGCTTCATCTAACAACGCCAAACCGATATTTTTCTTTAAGGTTGGTGATTGTGTCCCGCTTGTTACTTCACCGATTCTCTTCCCGTTTGCAAACACCGCGTAATGACTGCGCGGAATGCCCCGCTCTATCATCTCAATTCCTGCTAGCTTACGGGGGGCTCCTTGTTCCTTCTGCTCCTTTAGCACTTCTTTTCCTAGGAAATGCAGCTTCTTATTCGTTTTCACGGCAAAACCGATTCTAGCCTCAATAGGCGTAATCTCCTTTGTCAGTTCCTGGCCGTATAATGGAAGTGCAGCTTCAAAACGAAGAGTATCACGGGCTCCGAGACCACACGGCTTCAATCCATCAGCCTTCCCCGCCTGCATGATCAGTTCCCAAAGCCGGCATGCATCTTCGCTGTTACAATACAGCTCAAATCCGTCCTCTCCCGTATAGCCGGTTCGGGACACAAGAGTACGCACACCTTGTATTTCGACGTTATCTTTAAATGCAAAAAACGGAATAGCCTGCAAATTCTCCGCCGTTAAGGTTTGTAGGATATTTTCTGCCTTTGGCCCTTGCAGTGCAAGCTGTGCGGTGTTGGCCGAAACATTTTCAATTTGTACATCTTCTCTATCTGTGGCATGAGCAAGAAGCCACTCATAGTCTTTTTGAATATTGGCTGCATTTACAACAAGAAGATAATCCTGCTCTCCTTTTTTATACACAAGCAAATCATCTACTGTGCCGCCATCCTCATAACACATCGCTGTATATTGCGCACCGCCGCTTGACAACAAAGCAAGATCATTCGTCATCATAAATTGTAAAAAGTCAAAGCTGCCGCTTCCCTTTACTGTAATTTCTCCCATATGAGACACATCAAACAATCCTGCTGCTCTCCGCACTGCTTCATGCTCTTCCTTAATGCTGGAAAACTGAACGGGCAGCTCCCAGCCTCCGAAATCAATTGTTTTCGCTCCGTATGCTGCATACACGTCAAATAATGGTGTGCGATGTAATCCAACCATGTTTTCTCCCCCTCCTTACTATATTGGGCAAAACAACTGCAATACATTTTCACAAAAGTATACATAAAAATTACAAATTCAGGACAAAATACAAAAGATTTCATCCTCTTTATCCATATCCTAACATTTTTCATTTCATATCAGCAATATTGCTATTTAGAAATTGGATTCGTACTTTATAGAAAGGCAGGGCGCAGCACATGAATGTGGAAATGACGGCAAACCGGTCTTGGCAGGAAGAGTTTCTAAAGAAAATAGAAGACGACGGCCCGTGGTCTAATTGGGATTTATACAATCTTGCATACGAAACGGAAAAACAGCTGCTCATCCCTTCATTTGAAGGCTTGCAGGCGCCAAAATACTTGCCGCACTTAACACCACTGCCCCATCAGCTGGAAGCGGCAAAAACAGTCATTGAAGAAATGAACGGAAAAGCCATTTTAGCTGATGAAGTCGGACTTGGCAAAACGATTGAGGCTGGGCTGATTTTGAAGGAGTACATGATTCGCGGACTCGTTAAAAAGGTTCTTATTCTCGTTCCCGCCTCGCTCGTCTCCCAATGGGCATACGAGCTTAATACAAAGTTTTATATTCCTGCTACGGCCCAGCGAAAAAGCTATTCGTGGGAGCAGGCTGATGTAATCGTCTCTTCCATTGACACGGCAAAACGGACACCGCATCGGGATATTGTGCTTAATATGGAATACGATTTAATTATTATTGATGAAGCACACAAGCTAAAAAACAATAAGACAAAAAACTATGAGTTTGCACAACTACTAAAAAAGAAATTTTGCTTACTGTTGACGGCTACGCCTGTTCAAAATAAAATTGATGAAATCTTTAATCTCGTCTCGCTGTTAAAGCCGGGTCACCTTGGCAATCAATCCAACTTTGAGGAATATTACGCCTCTAAAAATAGAACGCTTGAGACCGACCAGCATTTAAAAGAGCTCATCAATAAAGTCATGGTTCGAAACCGCCGTCATAATACGGGCATCGAATGGCCAAAACGGCAGGTTCATACGGTGTTCATTGATTTGAACAAGCAAGAACGAGAGCTGTATGAAGCGATTCATAACTGGCGGACGGAAAATGCATTTACATCGGCCTTTTCTTCTTTAACCTTAAAACGGGAGGCATGCAGCAGCCGGGAGGCAGTTTATTTCTCGTTGAAGAAATACGTAGAAAAGCGGCAGCGGGACAATCCTAACTATATCATTGACCCCCACATTCACCGAATGATGGAGAAAATCAATGCAATTCCGTCTAACTCCAAAGCGACGAAAACACTGGAAATTATTAAAGGGATTAATGATAAAGTCATTATTTTTACAGAATACCGTGCCTCCCAGATGTATTTGCAGTGGTTTTTAAAGCAGCATGGCATTTCATCTGTTCCGTTTCGCGGGGGATTTAAACGCGGCAAAAAGGATTGGATGAAGGAATTATTCCAAAATCACGCACAAGTATTAATTGCGACAGAGGCCGGTGGCGAAGGAATTAACCTGCAGTTTTGCAACCATATGATTAACTATGATTTACCATGGAATCCAATGAGGCTCGAACAGCGCATCGGCCGTATCCACCGTCTCGGTCAGAAGCATGATGTTCATATTTACAATATGGCAACAAAAAACACGGTAGAAGAACATATTTTGAAATTGCTATATGAGAAAATCAATCTATTCGAGCGGGTAATCGGAGAATTGGATGATATTTTAACGCGAATTGATATGAAAAATATTGAGGACCATTTGCATGAAATTTTCGCCAGCTCTAAAAGTGAAGGCGAGATACGGATTAAAATGGATAATTTAACTTCTATCATCGAGCTTGCACAGCAAAGCGGAACAGGAGCGGATCATTATGCAGCAACATGAAATTCATAATTACCTGCACCGTTTTTTCACAGCAAATCAATGTGAAATTGGGACAGTTACAAACGCATTGCTAGATATACAGCTCACTGTTGAGATGGATAAATTACTTATGAACCGACCGTTTTATTGGCATTATCTAGAGAAAACAGGCGGCGTACCAAACCCGATGCGCATTACTTTTATTACAGACCCTCAGCGTGCGCCGGAAGATATAAAAGGGGAAGCGGTTCATTATGGATCTCCTCGCCTGCATCAAGTCTTCCGCGCGGCACAGGAGCTTGGCGCCTATATTCGTTTGTACGAGGGGGTTCATGCGAGCGGAAACGGAAATGTCCCTCTTCATCCATGGCTTGGCGTTAATTTGAAGGTATCTTATCAATGCGATCGAAAAAAAGAAACCTTGTATTCACTCGGTTTACATCTTATTACAGGAATGATGGTAAACAATTTCCATGAAACATTACAAACCATTCCGCTCACTCCGAAAATTCCTGACTTTTGCTTTACACTTACACCGATGATAAAGCCAAAAAGCGGATTAGTCCGAATTGAAGAAGCTGTAAAATCGCTTATTTCAAGAGAGGATCATACATGGGCAGAAGAAGCGCGCCTTAGATGGGCACATGACCTGCAGCTTCTCGATCAATTTTATACAGATATGGAAGAAGTTCCTGATAACTACGAGATTGAAAAGCAAGCACTACAAGAACAATATGAACCAAAAATTGTGCTCGAAATCATTAATGGCGGATTGTTTTACTTAACGCCAAATCGCATCGAAACCTAAAAAAGCAGCGTCGCTCAAGGGACGCTGCTTTTTTAGGTTTGTTACTGTATATGGCCGTACGTTTCTGACCTAAATCTTGCCATTATACTTACGACCATCATTATGCTCTTCCTGCTGAATCTGCGTCATACGGCGCTGATGCGCTTTTGTACTCGCAGTCACCTGATTTGCATCGCTTTCTTGGTTCTTTTTAGAACCTCCAGATCCGTTACTCATATACTGCACCTCCTGCCAAAAGTGATTCCTTTGTAGCTTTTGTCAGAAGGATGAATTTATGCAATTGCCTGCGCTTTTAATGCTTTTCTACATATTTGCTAAACATATTATACAGACCTTGATTCACAAGATAAGAGATTTGCTCATCTGATTTCTCAGGATACATGTCCCTAAGGCGAATTGAAGCCTTCGCCATTAAGTTCTCCAACACAGAGCGACCTCCTGTTCCATAAATCACTTCCGCATACTCTACGAGCTTTACGTTTTCGATTTCAGCTGAATTTCGATCATAAAAAAATTTACTCATTTCTTCTTCCCTCCATTTTTGGCAACGTTTTCATTTCTATGAACAAGAATTATATGTTAGTCATTTCACAATTAATGTATGCTAAAGGTGTTGCATGGTTTCATTATAAAACAATATAAAAACCTTGCATACAATTATTTTACGAACATTTTGTGAACAAGTTTCATCTCTTAGACAAAGCTCGACTACTTCTCCCTTATTGTGCACATATTAAGAAAGAAATGCTTTAGAAAAGGAGTCTAATGCCAATGATCAATGAAGATTTCCATGCGGTTGTTCAAAACAATGATAGGGGCACTTATTTAGGATCTAACAAACAAAAGGTTAACGGAAATAACATTACGGCAGAGCGGAAACAGCAAGCGGAAGCCATTGCACCAAGATATAAGGACAGAGCCATTACCGAATAAAAAACGCTATCACTGTCAGGCCCCCTGCAGTATGAGGAAAAAGACCAAGCGCTGAGATAGCCACTCGGTCTTTTTCTTGTTCATTGTTCGTTTAATACACGCCAAGACGCTTACGAAGCATTTCCATGCCGCTTCCCCCTGCTTGGAAGTGACGAAGTACTCCTGTTTTCTCAAACACATAGCACGTTAGAACATATTTGTTATCAAATACATCCTTGACAATCCCACAGCTGAAGCAACGGGATTCTAGACCCCATGCCGTTAGAAATAACGCTTTGTCGTACCGTAGTGGGCTTTCGCGTTCGGAAAGTCTGTAATTGTTAGCTTTATTGCTGTCCTTCCTTAAACCTATCAAGGCATTCTTTACATATACATGATTTTCTCAATTGATTAGCTGGTACTAAATCAAAAATGCCACTTGGAAAAACCTCTTTACTGCACCAGCATGAATGGCTGCCACAGTTATTGCTCTTACTACAGATTGGGCATTCAAATGATTTTTGAATTTCATTATTCAAGTTACTACACCCGCTTCCATATAAACGAAAAATTATATATTACTACTTTTTCTGTACAAAAAGACCCTCACCTTCTAACCATTCAGCTACAAACACATTTTTGTAATCAGAAATATCTTGAGATGTCAGTTGTGTTTTTAACCAAGATTCGTCAAAATTTAAATCTTTTAATTCATCCCATAAAACCTTGCCGTCACGTATAAGAGTGACAGGAACATAAACGGGTTTTGCAGGCATATTAAAATCTTCTTGGGTCGTTCTTTGATACTTTGTCTTTTTCAAAACACTGATCGAGCCGTTTGCTTCTAAATAATAAAAAGCAACCTCTCGAATAGAAAAGGTTTCACTTTGCCTAAGCAAGCTTTGCAATTGATTGATATTCATCCGGTTTTTTTTCAATTCTTCCCGATCGACTATCCCATTTTTAATAAGAGCAGATGGTTTTCCTTCAAAGATGCCACGAAACATTAAGTATTTTTGGCCAAGATATTCGACTATAAAAAGTAAGCTGCCCCATAATGTGATAGAGTAAATAACATAAAAAGTACCGATTTGATGGTCGTATACTGCGTTTCCTAATAATTCTCCCATCACTATAGAGGCAATAAAAGTAAAGGGCGTAATTTGATTAATGATTTTCTTTCCGACAAACTTAACGATTATAAACAGCAAAAAAAATCCGATAATAAGTTCAGTAGTTAAATACATGATTTTCATATGATGAATACTCCAATCTAATCATATATCATGGTGACATTACCATTTATAACCAATTATTATGCGTTATATATCTTTATTTGCATTATCGGTGGTATATATTGATGAGGAAGGTATTTGAGCTATTACTCTTCATTGATGCTACTTGGGATTGTTCTCACTGTTACTGGTTTTAGTTTCTTCTCTCCGTCTGTGACAAAATCCAATTGGAGAGGAAAGAAGAACATTTTTGCATATATATTGGATGTTGTTGGGGTTTTTCTTAATATATGGAGTATATCCTTTAGCTTATTGCTTGTAGGGATTAGCAGGAGTAAGTTTGGTTATCTATTCTTTTCTGGAAATGATAGATATTTTATAGAGAAAGTATACATTTTCAGCTAGAAGCGAATTCGACGTATCGGGAAATTTTAAAAACAAAGTGTAAAGGTAAGAAAAAACGCCCATGAAAGCGGGCGCTTATGCATCCTTTTTCCTATTCTCCTGCTTCATCCGTAATTCCTTATACAGCAGTGCAAGACTAAGAGGCAAAATGCCAAACCATCTAACCAGAAAAGGATCCCTTACATTGCGGCGCTCTTCCCGCTTTTGCTTTCGCTCCTGCTTTGGACTATCCATATACGACACAAATTGCTGCGTCACAAACTTTACATAATCGTTAGTCGACATACTCTCACCACCTGTATGTTTCTAAATGGTTAGTATGCCCGCTCTCTTCATGTTTAATCACTACTGCTTGCTTTTTCATACTTTAATAAGGTATAAATCTCCGGACAGGAGCGACCTTGACGTATCAGGAAATTTTAGGAATAAAATGCAAGTGCAACTACGCCTCTGTCTTCGCCGAAGGGCACTACTTGCCAATCAGTAAGTTTTCTTTACCGCTCCTCCATCCAATTTGTTATCTGTTTGTTGTTCTTGTTATAGAGAAAACTGGCTTTATATGCTCTTCCCTCCTTCGTTACGCAATGAATCGAAACTTGCAGCAAACCTGATGAAGAAAGGGACTGCGCCAGACGTGCCGTTCCTTCCTCGTACTCATAGGCAGCTGGGATGCCGCTTGTCTGCACATCGCGCTGGAATTCCCGGATTGCATTTGTCATTATATTCTCCAGTAGAAAAAACTGCTCCGTCTCATGATAGAACCGCTTTTCTAGTAGAAGCAGATTTACCTGATGAAGAAATAACGCAAGAAATAAAAAGGTAAAGATAAGAACAGCCGGCATAGTTGCTCCTCGTTCATTCCGCATCTATGTTTCCTCCAACACGGACAAACGGGTTAAAATCCCTTTATGTATATTTCCATCTAGATCTTGTATATGGATCACAAGCTTGTTTGAGGATTGCTTGTAAAACACAGTCTTTACATTTTGTAATAAAATTTCGTTTCCACTGCCATTTACCTTTCGAATTAACTGTGCCCCGGCCAGCGTATAAGTAACGAGAAGCCCGCTCGGATCCCTCATCATTAGTTTTTTATCAATAAACTGCACCGTTCCCGCCTCCCGATATTCCATTTGTGCTTGCTGCATAAAAATAATCCATTCAAATTCATTAAAGCTTCCTTGCTTAGGCAATCCAAAAAACAAAGGCTGCAGCCGCGGTGTGACCAGAAGCAGCGTTAACAGCAAACATATACAAAACATCACTTCAAGCAACGTGAAGCCATGTTCTCCGAGCGTGTTATTTCGCAACATAGCAACACTTGCTTTGCGGCTTATTGCGGGTATCCTTCCAAATTGCGCATACACTGTAAGCATCCCCAATTTCGTTCCACATAGCTGTATACTTCGTACCATTTATATTTTGAAGTGCCGAAGCCGGCGGATGTGCATCAAATTGGTACGATACAATCTGTTCGCGCAAAAATATATGCGCAGCCTGAGCCAAGCGGATGTTTTTTCTGTCTTGTATGACGATAATGCTATGCGGCAGCAAAAATGCAGCAATCATCAGCAAAACAGCAAGTGATACGAGCATTTCCAGCATAAGATACCCTCCTTCACTCCTCATGATAATACATCCTCCCTCTTCCTAGCTGAAACACAACGCGATATGTAACCTCTTGATGCTGAACATACATCGAGCCCGCCTTGTTAATATTGCCGTCTTGACCATAGATAAGCGGATTAGGCATCGTATGGATATCAATTGATATTGCAGGATCATAGCTTCTCGACAGTACAATACCAACCTCCCCTGACTTTGTAATGACATATTTATGGTCTGTCGTATACATACGTAAGCTATAGCGGCTATTATTACTAATCGCAGCCTGCTGCATAAACGCAATATCCTGACGAAACTGTTCTACAAACTGCTCTGCTTTCCGGCTAGCGGAAAGCGGGAGCAAGGTAACGGAGGAAATCGAGATGAGGATCAATGTGATGAGCAAAACAAGCAAGGTTTCTAGAAAGGTAAAACCATTCTCCCCCCTTACAATCTGTTGATTCATTGTACGTTAACCGAACCATCGTTTGCGGAAATCTGAATGATCTTTCCATTTGGGCATGTTTTTGAAGTAATGTATCCAGCTGTTTCTAATTCTTCCATAGTCGGTATTTTGTCATGCTCCAACTTATATGCCTGCACCTGTGCAGACACTGCCCGAAGCAACGCATCACAGCCTTTTCCTTCCACCATCTTTCGTTGATTAACAATGTTGGGCACAATCAATAGCAATAAAACAGAAATAATAAACATCACCAATAACATTTCAAGTAAGGTAAAGCCGTTTTCATTTTTCATATAAATTCTCCTCCTACATAGAACTCATCGTTTGAAACATAGGGAGTAAAATAGCTAAATACATCAAGACAACAATCAGGCCGATCACAGAAAATAACAGAGGCTGCATGATTAATACAAGCTTACTGACACGCGCTTCTAATTTCTCCACAACCATTTCGCTATAATCTGCCAGCTCGTTTGCCAAAGCTCCTTCCACCTGCCCATGCGTCACTACATAGGACAGCTCTCTCTCGTAGTACGGGCGCTCCTGTAAAATATGCTCAAGTGTATCACCTCCAACAAGCAAACGCTTCATAGCGGTAGCCTCACTTTGAAAGAATGGCTGATGACGCTGCTGCTCCATTAGTAAAAATGCCTCCAATACAGACAATCCACCTTGCAGCAAACTGCTCATTTGTACAGCAAAATAATGAGAGTTTAACGATAAACAAAAGGATTTGAGAATCGGGATCGAGAGAAGATAGTTCATTTTCGTGACCGGGTTCAGCTTTCGAAAGTACGTATAGTACAACACAATAGCGATTCCAACGAGGGAAAGGACAATTCCAAACATATAAGGGAGCAAGCGGATAAACAGTAAAATGGTATCCACCATCATAGAGGATTGAGAAGCGACAGAGCCATGAAGGCTTGCGAACTGAGGCAATAGCACGGTATTAAATAAGATAAGCATCCCGATTAAAAAGGAGAGTAAAAAGATGGGATAACGCAGCGTTTGCAGCAGCTTTCGATAATGCCTTTCCTTACGCTCTAGAAATATACTTCCTTGCCTTAAAGCAAAGGCAATATCGCCGTGCTGCTCTGCATAAAACAAATAGGCCAGCATATCACGATGGAATCTAAGGTCTGTAAATACACTGTACAAACTGCCGCCATTTTTCAGCTGCTCAACGGCTCGATGGAGCTGCTGTTGTTTTTCCTTTGTCGCATATAATTGAAGAAACTCGAGTGCATGCCAAAGTGAGTAGCCCTTTTCAAGCAAATTGCCCAGATGACGAAGCAACGTGACCTGCTCCCGCAACGTCCAACTTGTCATATTTCGCTTATACAAGAACATCCTCTTCTCCGATAAATCCGAGCGCATATCCTTTGTTCATCGCTTGCCGAAGCGTTGTGTAGTAATACGAAGCTGCTTCGCCCCTTGTCTCTCGAATGACTTCCTGCAAAGCTTGTCCATACAAAAGCTCATATACGCTAAGGCGCCGAAGACGACGCAGCTTTTTGCAAAGCGGTAAGCATTTTCCTTGGCAAAACGGACATTTCATTTCGACAAGCCTTTGCGCGGCAACCGCAAGCAGTGACTGTTCAATCTCTTCTAGAGTAATTCCATAATCAAGCAATCGCAGCACAGCTCCCTTTGCATCCTTTGTGTGAAGCGTTGTTAACACAAGATGGCCCGTTAAACTGGCACGAACTGCCACCTTTGCTGTTTGTGCATCACGAATTTCTCCTACCAAAATAATGTCAGGATCATGACGCAGCACGGCCTTTAACCCCGTTTCATACGTAATACCGGCGCGTTCGTTAATTTGAATTTGCAGCAAACCGTCATTGCGCTTTTCAATCGGATCCTCCAGCGTAACAATGCTCCGATTAAATGATGTTTTCGCTGTCTCTAGCAACGAATACATCGTGGTCGTTTTTCCTGAACCTGTTGGGCCTGTAAAAACAATAAGACCATGAGAATGATAAAGGAAGGAAAGCAGCGTTTTAGCGGAACTCGGGAAGAGGGACAATTCGGAAAGGGGCTGTACAGATGTTTGTAAATGAATTCGAATGACAAGACTTTCATTTTGAATGGTGGGCAAGGTTGACATACGCAAATGCATATCACCAAACTCCATTTGCAGTTCAAGTGAACCGTTTTGAGGCTTTCTTCTCTCACCAATATCCATTGCCGCCAAAAACTTAAAATGAGAAATCACTCGTTCACAAAAATCCTTAGAAATTCTATACTTCGTAACCAAATCCTTATCGACTCGCATCCGGAGTTCTGCTCCTTCTCTTGTTGGGACGAGATGAATATCCGATGCTTTTAGCTCATAGGCCTCCCTTAAAATTTTATCTGCAAATTGTTCTACACTTTGCATACCTACCACCTCCTCTCTTTTATATACCATAGAAGAGGCGGAAAGAAAAATGGCGATTTACGTCTTTTCCTTCTGCTAATTTCGCCTTTTCCCTTTCACATTTCGGACATATTCTAAGAGGAATATGAACAATTCATGAATAGTACTGCCATTCTGTTATTATGCAACATTGCCTATATTATAATGTTACTATCTTCCAATACAAGTAAAGGTGGCGACTAAAATGGAACAGGCATTAAAGATTACGAGCGTATTAGCAGATCCAACGAGATAATATATTTATCAATATATTTCTGAAAAACACAATCAGGTAACAGTGCAGGAGATTGCAGATAAATTCAGTATTCATCCTAACGTAGCCCGTCTCCATTTAACAAAGCTCGAAGACGTAAATATGCTTATTTCCGAAACACAAAAAACAGGCAAGGGCGGCAGACCGGGCCGTTTATACCGCCTCTCAGACGATGTTATTCAGCTGCAATTTCCGTTTCGTGACTATAAGCTCCTATCTCAGATTGCCCTTGACGCATTGCTTCACCTAGGCAGCATCGGTGAGCAGGCTCTCTTAGAAACAGGAAAACAGTTTGGTCGCGACTTGATGATGCGTCACGTAAAGCGGCTTGGCATTTCCGCCGAAGAGATCTCAAAACAGGATAAAGTCAAGATTGCCAAGGAAGCACTAACAACAGCTGGGCTATCTCCTCAATTTGAATTAAGTAAAGATGAAACGAAGGTATTTTATCAAGTCTATAATTGTCCATTTAAGGAAATGCTGACAGAGCACCCACAGGTGATTTGCAATATGCACAATGCAATGATGCAAAGCATCTTTCAAGTTTTATTTTCGACTGTAGAGCTCATTCGGACAGAAAGTATGCTTACAGACTGCAACTCCTGCAATTATAAGGCTCATATTAGTTGATAAGAGAAGTGGAATAGGAGACAAGCTCTCGGAACCATAAGGTCGTTTTGCCCCCTGGTTCCGAGGTCTTTCCTCTACATCGGATAGACTGATGAAACTGCCCAAGTCCTTTTTCTATATTAAAGAAAACTTGCTGATTGACGAGCCCTGCCCCCCAGGCGAGGGCAGAGGCGTAGTGGCCTGTACTCCTAAAATTTCCGCCTACGTCGAATTCGCTTCTAGCTGGAAATTTATCCTTTCTTACAGTGGGACAAACAAATGATTTCTATATGTATTTTTGGAAACAATCAAGCCACAGCTCTTTTCCAACAAAACTCTTGTAAATGTTTACAATTCTGAGAACAGTCCTTTATAATAAAGATGGAGACACAAATTGTCCGAAGGGGAGGGATACGAATGGATCGTATGTTTCGCGTTTTAGGCTTTTGGACAGGAATTTTCGCTGTCATGTTTTATCTAGGTGATATGCCGCAAACAGCGCTACTGTTCTTTGGTCAAACTGGGTTCTTCGTCCTTTTAGGTTATTTGAAATTGTCGGAACGCATGTATATGTATGTTTTTGGTGCATATTTAGCAGTGTTCTTCATCGGCTTTACATACTACACAACGTTTCTGCTCGTTCCAAGCGTAGGTCATTAGAAAAGCTGGGGTTCCCTAGTTAGCCCAGACAGGCAAAAACCCACGCAAAAGAACGCGCGGGCTCAGTTCTGGAGTGGGCTAACACCCCGAAAAGTTATCCTTAAAGTATAGCAAAACGGCGGTTCCTCTGGGTCGCCTCTTTTTTCGTTTTCAGAAAATAGAAATTTTTAGCGGAAAGACCATTCGACACAGCGAGAAGTTGTAGGAATAAAGCGCAAGCTCGTAGATGCAAAGCTTGTCCGTTTCATCTGCCCTGTGTATGTTATATCATTATATGGCTGCGGGTACGCGCTAAAGAGGACATACTCCGTCCCCCTTAGATATATCCATTTCGTTCACACCAATCATGAAATTCTTTAAAATCAACGTCCACAAGCACTAAGTCTTGCAGCTCTACGTCCACATAAAGTTCTCCACCGATGATGAGGGTATATTCCGTTCCGCTCCCTGCGAAATTCCGTTTCACCATTCCAAGCTGATCCCGATGTGGACCATTTTTCATATAGGCCTTTTGCCCTGTAATGTCAAAATCCAAGCAATTCACCTCTTTTTCTTGTTCCATTTCTGTATGTATATGATGAAGTTTGAAAAATAGTCCCTTTCCTTCGTTGCACAATCTTAAAATTTATTACAATACCTTTACGATATTTCAATCTAATAAAAAGGACCTAAAAACCAGGCACAATTCCTTGAGTATTATCGCAAGGGACCTTACAATAAAGAAAGAACCAAGGTTCTAGAAAAAACTTCAAAAAGAGGGATTATTATGAAAAACCTGACGATTATGCAAATTGTACAGGCGTTGAAATCTTTCGGCTTTGAGGATGTTGAGTATTGCAAAAAAACAAAACAATTCACCTTCCATAATAACTCAGACATTATGAATAACTATGTGACGATTGTATACAGCAAAGCTTTTAAAAAATTCAATGTCTGCATGCATCCGATTGAAACCTCTAATGTTGTGGAATTGAAAGAGGTAGCAAGGCGATTGGAGATGTGTACATTACTTGTGGAAAGACTTAACCAGATTCTCAGCAAGCAGCTACAAATAGAAACAAAAAAACTCGTTATGCATCTATAACGAGTTTTTTTGTTTCTAAATATAGAACACTTGCTGATTGGCGAAAATAGAAGCGTAGTTGCACCAGTTTCTTCTTCAAAATTCCCATTGCATCAAATCAACTTCTAGCTGGAACTTTATACTCTCTTACGGTATAACATTATCGAATCCTCACTGCTCCGTCCGTTACCCGCTCTAACAGCTCTATTGCTTCCCCAAACGTAACATCAAAAATGCTTGTTTCTCTATCGATGTATGGAAAGTGAGACAACCGCTTTTCCATTTTCTTCGTGGCCTCTCCTGTGAACTTTGTGCTGCTTACACCAAATTCTGTTTCCAGCAGTACAATCCAGTCAAGAAGATGAAAGCCTAAACCATTGATAAATGAAATGAGCTGCTGCCTTGGATGTTCAGCTGAAAAAACAGAGCGCTCCATGAGCTCCATCAGCTCCTCTCCTAATATATCCTCTAGCTCGTCATCATGTTCCCGCTCTAAAACAGCCTCGTAGCCATAGTCATCCATGAGCTCCTCTACTTCCTCACTATCCGGAAACAACAGCTGCTCTTGCGTCGCCCCACGCTTTAGCTCACTTTGACGGACAACATCCAAAAACTTTACATCCCACTGATCTTGTATGTTCATTGACTTGTCTCCCTTATGTACATTCTTCGTGTATAGTGTAAACCATTTTTCCTTAATTATAAAGAAAACTCACCGATTGGCGAGCCCCGACCTTGGGCGAAGACAGAGGTGTAGTTGCACTTATACTGTATTCCTAAAATTTTCGGCTACGTCGAATGGACTTCCAGTTGGAAATTTATGCATTCCTACAGTATAAAGAAAACTCGCCGATTGCCGAGCCCCGTTTTTGGGCGAAGACAGAGGCGTAGTTGCCCTTACACTTTAGTCTTAAAATTTCCCACTACGTCGAGTTTGCTCCTAGCTGGAAATTTATGCTTTCTTACAGCGCAAAACAAGGACTGATCCAAAGGCGTATATAATATGCCTTTGGATCAGTCCTTTCATCACTTCATTATTATTTTTTTAATTTCGCCCAAGTAGCGTCAAGAGCTTTTAGAGTATCTTCTTTAGATGCTTTTTTGCCAACATATGTTTGCAAAGTTGCCCCGAATTGCTGACCTGCACCGTCTGGATATTTCGCGAACTGCCAAGAGAACGTTTTTCCTTCTTTAGAGTACTTCACAAGCTCTGCACCCAATGGTCCAATATCAGATTCTTTTGCCTCAATTGTTTTGAAGGCTGGGATGTATTTGAAGTCTTCAACCATTGCTTTCTTTCCTTCGTCAGATGATACCAACCAATTTAAGAAATCCTTTGCTGCTTTTTTATCTGCGTCAGGTGCTCCATTGTAGACAACCCAGCTATTCGGTACATCAACTGCTAATTTATCCGCAGTTGCAGGATCATCGCTAAGAGGCATTGGAATAAAGCCTACCTCCATATTTGGATTTAGCTTATCAAGCATTGGCTGAATCCAGTTTCCTTGTTGAATCATTGCAGCCTCGCCGCCCGCAAAGAGTGTTACTTGTGTGTTGTAATCTGTTGTTAGCGGATTTGCATTGCCGTACTTCACCGTTAAGTCTAATAGATCTAGGTATTTTTGGAATTGCTCATTTCCAGCAATTTTGGATGTTCCTGCATTTAATCCTTGCACGAATGCATCCGGGTCTGGTTGTGCTGCGAAAGCAATGTTCAAGCCGTGGTTTCCTAGCACCCACCATTCCGCGTAGCCTACTGAGAATGGAGTGATTCCGGCAGCTTTAAGCTTTTTCGCTGCTTCCTCTAACTGTGTCATTGTTTTTGGTAATTCTGTAATACCGGCCTTTTTGAACAATTCCTTATTATAAGCAAAGCCATAGCCTTCAAGGTTAGCAGGCTGTCCGTAAATTTTCCCATCAAGTGTTGTTGGCTTTAATGCGCTCTCATACGCATCCTTCACCCACGGCTGATCTGATAAATCCTCTAGCTTGTCCTTCCATGTTACCGTGGATTGATAGCCTTCAATTGTAAAAATATCTGGTGCGCTTCCAGAAGCAAACTTCGCCTTTAATGCCGCTGCACCATCTGCACCGCCGCCGACTGTTTGCAGATTAAAAGTTACATTTGGATGCTCTTTTGTATATTTGTCTGTTAATGCTTTCAATTGGTCCGCAATTTCAACTTTTCCTTGGAAGATATCTACAACGACCTTACCGTCTTTATTGCCAGCCGTATCTGCTTTTTTCCCTGTTGTCTTATCGTTAGAACAACCTGCTGCTACAAGCAAAGATAATGATAATACACCTGCTGCCAATGGAAACTTTTTCATGTTTATTTACCCCCTGTTAGATATCTTGCTAATTTATCTCTACCAGCTGTTCTTTCTCGCATAAAGAAACATACGGTATTAATTAGTTTAATATTAGAATCATTTGATAGATCCACTTGTAATACCTTTGATAATGTGCTTCTGCATGGAGAAGAAGAAAATAAGTAACGGAATGATGCTAATCACGAGTGCCGCTAATGCTAAATCCCATTGCTTCGTATATTGACCGAAGAAGAAGAACGTCGCTAATGGTATTGTTCGTAATTCTGGATCTTGTAATACAAGCATTGGCAGTAAGAAGTCATTCCAAATCCATAAGCTGTTCAAGATCACAATCGTAACGGTAATCGGTTTTAGCAGCGGGAACACAATTCTCCAAAAGACGCCAAACGGTGAACAGCCGTCAATAATCGCCGCTTCTTCCAGCTCGACAGGAATTCCTTTCATAAAGCCGTGGTATAAGAAGATTGCCATCCCGGAACCGAATCCTAGATACATAAAGATTAATCCCCAAAGGCTGTTAAGTAAGCCAAAATTCCCTGCCACCTTGACTAATGGAATCATAATCGATTGAAATGGAATTACCATCGCCGCTACAAACGTCATGAAGATGATATTGCTGATTTTCTTTTTTGTTCTCACAAGCATATAAGCTGCCATTGAACAAAACACGACAATCAGGATGTTGCTTGCCACTGTAATCATCAGTGAATTCATAAACACTTTTAGATAATCCATCTGCTGAAACGCATTTATATAGTTTTTAAACTGCAAGACGGATGGCAAAGCGGATGTATTCATCAAAATCTCAGAGAATGATTTTAAAGAGTTTGATACCACATAATAGAACGGAACAAGAAACACAAGACCGATCAAAATGGCAGCGATTTCGAGAATGAATAATTTTCCAGTATACTTATTTTCCATTATGATTCAATCTCCTTCCGTTTTGTATACGTAACCTGAATGATTGTAATTAATGCTACTACGATGAAGAACACTAATGCCTTTGCTTCCCCAAGACCATAGCGGTTGTTCACAAATGCTTCTGTATAAATATTAAGCGCTAACATTTCTGTTGATTTAAATGGCCCGCCGTTTGTCAACGATAGGTTCACATCAAAGATTTTAAATGATGATGAAATCGTTAAGAATAGACATACTGTCACAGCTGGAGCTACCATTGGCAATGTGATATGGCGCAATGTCTGCCATTTGTTTGCTCCATCGATTTTTGCTGCTTCAAGCAATTCCTGCGGTACGTTTTGCAGAGCCGCTGTGTAGATTAACATAATATACCCCGCACCTTGCCATACACTTACAATAACAATGCCCCAGAATGCTGTTTTCTCATCTCCAAGCCATGAAAGTTTGAAGAAAGAAAGACCTGTTAATTGTCCAATGGATGCGAAGCCTTTGATAAAAATAAACTGCCAAATGAATCCAAGTAACAAGCCGCCAATAAGGTTCGGCAAGAAAAAGACAGTTCGCAGTATGTTTCTTGTTTTTAGCATTCTTGTCACAAGCAAAGCAAGCCCAAAGCCAACGCCATTCGTTAAGATAATAGCTACTACTGTATAGCGAAGCGTGAGCCAAAAGGATGATTGGAACTGCTTGTCTTCTGTAAACAAATACGTAAAATTATCGAGTCCGACCCACTTGATGTTACCTGTTACACCATTCCAATCGGTAAAGGCGTAATACATACCTGTAAAAAATGGAATCAATACGATGAGGGCAAAAGCTAAAAAGGCTGGTCCAACAAATAAGGCGAACAATCCTGCTTTTTTCAGCTTCCTTTGCTTGTGTAAGGTAGCTGCCTCAGAAGCCTTAGTATGCTTCTCGTTCTTCAAGGTTGTCACATTTACGTTTTCCAATTTACTTTGATTATTCATAAACTGCACCTCCGATATCTTTATTTTAAAGGATCACAAAAATAATGAAACGGCTTACATTGACCGATAGGGTGTAAAATATTGAACACACTACAAAATTGTTCTCTTGTTAGGTGTAATATGACCAAACTGTTTATTGTTAATGAAAAATATCATTCCAGTTTATGCTACAATGAAACAACATATGTATTCTGGAGATTGTTTAAAAAACTTACTAAGGAAGGGGGAGTGGTTAGTTTCGTATCATGTGTTATACAACGTAAACTAACTACAGTAGTATGGGATGGAGTATTCGTAAAAAGCTTATTATTTTTCTAATGATTGTAACGGTCCTTCCTTTTGGATCAGCTATTGCAATCACGTACTATCATACAAAGGAATCCCTTAAAGATCGCTTTGTTTCAACCAATCATGATGTGATTGAAAGTGGAAAACAAGATATTACAACTTATCTGACGGATATCTCACGAATCACATCAGCAATGTATACGTATAGTCCGCTTATGAATGCCTTAAAGGACGGAGTGTCAAGTGATTTAGAAAAAAACGAGCAGGAGGTAAAAAGGATACTCTTATACTTGTATGGTGCGCGTCCAGAAATTGAACAATTATATTTGTATATCCACGAAGGAAAGGACTCGTATACCAACTACCATTGGCATGTAAGCGGCCGTGGGAGAAATGAGGATATCTTCTCGAATCCGTACTATTTCCAGTTAATTACAGACCGGAATTATACGGCCATTGAGCCGCCGCATGATATTTATAGCTATAATAACTTATCTTCTATTCCACAGTCAGAAAAGAAAAAAGTTATAAGTTTTCATAATATAATTAAAAACGTTCCAGCTGAAGATTTCTTAGGTTTTTTGTCTATTGATATTAATCTTTCGCAGCTCAGTGCGATTGCTGATCGTTTATATACAAAAGAAGCAGAAGATTTCTATATTATGAATGAAAATGGAGTTATCATGTACTCCTCTGAGGAAAAGCTAATCGGAACAGAAAATACTCAAACATGGTTTCAGCATGTGAAAAAGGCACCTTTGTCAAGTCATAGCTTGGAATGGAAAGATAAGCAGTTTTCTGGTGTGATTGTGTATGAGAGGTTTTCCGCACCATTTCAAGAATGGTACATTGTAAAAAGAATCCCTTATAATCTCCTATATCAAAGCGCTAGAGAAACAGCCTTTATTAATATTTTGATTGGTCTTGTTACATTGGTTATCGTTGTGTTGGCTACAATGTTCATTTCCTTCAAGTTCACTTCACCGATTAAAGTATTGATCGCAAATATGAAAAAGGTGGAAAAGGGTGAATTTCAAGCTGATTTTGATTCCTTAGGAAACGATGAATTTGGGATGCTAGGCAGGCATTTCAAATTAATGATTGCGACGATTAATGACTTGATTCAACGTGAGTATAAATTGGAGCTTGAAAATAAACGCTCACAATTACGGGTATTGCATTCACAAATTAATCCGCATTTTTTGTATAATGCCCTTCAGTCTATCGGTACGTTAGCTTTAAAGCATAAAGCAGTTCAAGTATACGCCTTGTTAACTTCTTTAGCGAAGATTATGAGATATAGCTTGAACATGAAAGACGATATTGTGCCGCTCAAACAAGAAGTGCAGCATGTGAAGGATTACTTGGCTCTGCAAAAGCAGCGATTTGGTGAGCAGCTTCTATATGAACTGCATATACAGCCAGAATTAGAAGATGTTTTTGTGCCGAAAATGATATTGCAGCCAATTGTAGAAAATTGCTTCAAGCACGGGTTTGATCAGCAACTAGAAACAGCCTTTATTCGTCTGGAAGCTCAATTACAGGAGCACGAAATCGTTCATATCAATATAACGGATAATGGAAAAGGAATGAATAACGAGCAGGTCACAAGGCTAGAGCGAGAATTGCTTGAACAGCTTCCTGCTGACGCAAAGCAAGGTGAGTCTATTGGTTTAAAAAATATCTATGACCGATTACAGATTTACTATAGCCACGAAGCAAAAATGAGGATTACGAGCGACGAAACAAATGGATTTACGGTTACAATTGAGTTACCAAAACTCTTAAACAAGGAGGTGCACTCCTCATGAAGGTATTAGTTGTAGATGATGAACAACATGTGCGAGAAGGGATACGGTTGCTAGGAGATTGGGAGCGGTATGGCATTGATGAAATTTACGAAGCTGCAAATGGTGAAGAGGCACTCTCTCTCATTCAAACATATAAACCGGATATCATTTTTTCAGATATGAAGATGCCAAAGATGGATGGCATTGAGCTGCTAGAGAGAATCAAGAAACAGCACCCAACATGCAAGACTATTTTTGTAACTGGATATGATGACTATCACTATATGAGAAAAGCCATTCACTTTGGAAGCTTTGATTATATTTTGAAGCCCATTGACCCAGAAATTTTAAATCAAACGCTAGAACATGCAGTAATCGAATGGAAAAAGGAAGAGGCGGAGCGAAAGAAGCATCAAAGCAGTCATCAATTGATCAATGAAATGAAGCCAATATATCGGGATCGAATGCTTACTAAGTTTATAAACAACGATACAATTAAGGACAACCTGTATGAAGAGTTCGGATTTCATTTATCTCAGGACTATACGGCAGCTCTTGTTAGAGTCAGCGGCAAAAGCATCGCGAACTTTCAAGGAGATCGCGATTTAACCTACTTTACGATCTTGAATGTCATTAATGAAATCGTAACAAAATATGAATGCGGCATTGGTTTTCGTTACTTATCCAATAAAGGTGAAGCGGTTATTATATTTTGGGATAAATTTGCGCAAATAGACGAATTGCTCGTACATATCTATCAGACCTTAAAGACCGTACTTTCTGTGTCTTGTCCGATTGCTCTAGGAAACCAAGTAGATCAAAGCTCCAAATTGATTGATTCTTATCATCATGCCAAACAGCTTTTATTAAACAGTAATATCTTGAGTACAAATGAAGAAAAAATCTATATACACAAGCTTCCAGTTGATGCTGATGTAAAAAGTTTAATGGCGTATTCTTCTGATATTGAATTGGCGGTCCAAGCTGGCGAAATAAGTGCATTTCAGGAAGTCATTGAGCGCATTACAAAAGATTTTACGCAAGATGGTTTTTTATCATTCAAACAGCTTATCCATTTTGAAAAAGAATATCAAATTATCAGTAATACGTGGACTAAAAAATATGGACTTCCCTCCCCTGCAACAGATGATGTTGCCGAATACATTGATGTATTTTTCGACCAAAACGGTACCTTTCAATTAGAGAAGTATATTGCAAGGAAGACGCGGGAGGTTGCTCTCTTTTTAACTAGAGTAAAACGACGGTCAATCCCAAAAAACATCAACATTATTTACGACATTGAAAAATACCTTCAGGCTAACTTTGATCGAGATGTGAAGCTTCAGGAGATAGCTGAACGCTTTTACTTAAGCCGGGAGTATATCTCGAGGAAATTCAAGCAAGAATTCAAGGAAAATATTTCGGACTATATTGTAAAAATTCGAATGAATCGAGCAAAAGCCTTGTTAAAGAACAAGGACTTTAAAATTTATGAAATCGCCCATATGGTTGGATATCAAGACGATAAGTATTTCCGTAAAGTGTTTAAAAAGGTTGAGGGGATTACTCCAAACGACTATCGCTCACTTCTGTTTGAGTCCAAGTAACAGATACCACTAGAAAGAATAAAGAAAGCTTGCTGATTGGCAAGCTTTTATTCACAATTTGTTTCTAACTGGATGAAATATGAAAATGGACCATCATAGAAACGCTTCATGTTTGTCGCGTTCTCTACGGTGGTCCATTTTTTATGAGGCCGGCTTAAAGGGCCTTAGAACAGATTACTTCTTCAACTTAGCCCAAGTAGCGTCAAACGCTTTCAAAGTATCTTCCTTAGATGCTTTTCCAGCAATATATGTCTGCATGCTTGCAGCAAAGTCATGGTTTGCACCCTCTGGGAATTTTGCAAACTGCCAAGAGAATGTTTTTCCTTCCTTAGAGTATTTCACAAGCTCCGCACCTAATGGTCCGATATCAGATGCTTTTGCTTCAATTGTTTTAAATGCTGGGATATATTTAAAATCCTCCACCATTGCTTTCTTTCCTGCTTCAGATGATACTAACCAATTTAAAAATTCCTTGGCTGCTTTTTTATCTGCATCAGGTGCGCCTTTGTAAATTACCCAACTGTTTGGAACATCAACAGCCAATTTATCAGAAACTGCTGCGTCATCACTAAGAGGCATTGGAAGAATCCCTACATCCATATTTGGATTTAGCTTATCAAGCATTGGCTGAATCCAGTTTCCTTGTTGAATCATCGCAGTTTCGCCGCTCGCAAATGATGTAACTTCTGTGTTATAGTCTGTTGTTAATGGATTTACGTTTCCATATTTCACTGTTAGGTCTAGTAAATCCATAAATTTTAAGAACTGTTCGTTTCCGGCAATCTTAGCTGTACCTTCGTTTAATCCCTTAATGAAGGCATCAGGATCTTGTTGTGTTGCAAATGGAATATTCATACCGTGGTTCCCTAACACCCACCACTCTGCATATCCTACAGCGAATGGAGTAATCCCCGCAGCCTTCAGCTTCTTCGCCGCAGCCTCTAGCTGAGAATATGTTTTAGGTAATTCTGTAATACCGGCCTTTTTGAATAATTCTTTATTGTAAATAAAGCCATAGCCTTCTAGGCTCGCAGGCTGTCCATAAATTTTGCCGTCCATTGTCATGGGCTGCAATGCGCTTTCATACGCATCCTTTACCCACGGTTGATCGGAGAGGTCCTCTAATTTGTCCTTCCATGTTTGCGCTTGTTGATACCCTTCGTTCGTAAAAATATCCGGTGCGTTTCCGGAGGCAAATTTTGCTTTTAATGCCGCTGCCGCATCTGCGCCGCCGCCCACTGTTTGCAGATTGAACGTTACATTTGGATGCTCTTTTGTATACTTCTCTGTTAACGCTTTCAATTGATCGGCAATTTCAACCTTCCCCTGAAACAGGTCAATGACTACTTTATCACCTTTACTGCCTGCTGTATCTGCTTTCCCATTTGTTGTCTTACCGTTAGAACAACCTGCTGCTACAACCAAAGATAATGATAATACACCTGCTGCGAATGGAAACTTTTTCATAATCATTCTCCCCCTATTTAAATATCTCTCTAATTTATCTCCACCCTATACCTAGATAGGCCAGGGTATCAACCAATGGAATGTGTTTGTCATTATTTAATAGAGCCACTTGTGATGCCTTTGATAATGTGCTTCTGCATGGAGAAGAAGAAAATCAGTAATGGAATAATGCTAATGACAAGTGCCGCTAGCGCCAAATCCCATTGCTTTGTATATTGGCCGAAGAAGAAGAACGTCGCTAACGGTATTGTTCGTAATGCTGGGTCTTGCAGGACAAGCATTGGCAGTAAAAAGTCATTCCAAATCCATAAGCTGTTCAAAATGATGATTGTAACGGTAATCGGTTTTAATAACGGAAAGACAATTCTCCAAAAGACGCTAAACGGTGAACAACCGTCAATAATCGCCGCCTCTTCTAGCTCAACAGGAATTCCTTTCATAAAGCCGTGGTATAAGAAGATGGCCATTCCAATCGGTAAAGGCGTAATACATACCTGTGAAAAATGGAATTAATACGATGAGAGCAAAAGCTAAAAAGGCTGGCCCAACAAATAAGGCAAACAATCCTGCACGTCTGATTTTTCTCTGCGTACTTGCGGTATTACGTAGTTCCGAGCTTTTCGCCTCCATTGGTTTTACACCATCAAACTTATTTTGGCTACTCACGAAGCCATCCCCCCTATCACTTTATGAATCAACACTGAGATCTTTAGTTAATCTTGTTGATTTTCGGATAACTAATTCCAAGGGGAACTGGATTTCATGTGGTGTGGATTCCTCTTTATGAGCAAGGCAACGGAGCATCTCCTCCATAGTATATTTTCCAATTTCATTGATAGGCTGCCTAATGGTGGTAAGGTCAACTACTTCAGCAATTTCTTGGTCATCAAAACCTATTACTGCAAGGTCCTTTGGAATATGTAAACCTTGTATCCTCGCTTCTAAAATAATGCCGGCCCCAACCTGATCACTTCCGGCAAAGACCGCATCCGGCCGATTTTCCATAGACACTATTCGTTTGACTACCTGCCTGCCATCCGCAATATCGAAAATATTTTGAAATACCCACTCTTCATATACAGGCAATCCAAATTCCTTCATAGCCCTTCGATACCCGATTTCCCTATCACTGGTTAACTCGCTGGCGCCTCCGCCTGAGCAGTATGCGATCCTTTTATAACCCTGCTCGATGAGATGGCGTGTTCCCGCGTAACTGCCGGCAATTTGATCGCCATATACTTTTGGAACCGATGCCGTTTTGACGTACTCATTGCATAATAAAATAGGACCAAACGATGTATAGGCTTTAATATCCTCCCAATCATTTTCTATCGCGGTTAAAATAACGCCATCCACTTGCTTGGTCTTTAATAAATCAAGAAATTGGAGTTCCTTTTTCTTATCGTTCCTTGTTTGGCAAACAAGAAGCTGCATATTATGTTCAGTTGCCGCTGTATCAATTCTTTCTAGAAGATGTGCGAAAAATGGGTTTGTTAATACCGGGATAAGTACGGCAATCATGTTTGTTTTTTGACTGCGTAACCGTTGTGCTGCAGAGTTAGGATAATAATTAAGCAGCTTCATAGCTTCATGTACACGTTTCTTCTTATCGTCTGATACATGAGGATAGTGATTTATCACTCTGGATACAGTTGATCTTGAGAGACCGGTCAATCGAGCAACATCTTCAATTGTAGCCAAGTTGTTCCCCTCCCTTCTTCTCGCATCTTCTAATTGAAATTATTTTTGAGATCGATTTCAATAAGGTGCTTTTTATAATCGCTCCTATTGAAAGCGATTACAAAAATATTGTAGTTGATTTTGAAATCAATTTCAAGATAATTATGTTAATAATTTTTTACTCTCTAAAAGATTTCTCTGTACGTGTATATCCTTACAATCTCCAATTGGATTCCAGTTGGAAATCTATCTTTCACTTTAAGAAAGTATAAATTCCCAGCAAGAAGTGAATTCGACGGAGTAGGGAGCTTTAGGAATACAGTATAAAAAATGCACCTCCGAGTACAGACTGTGTTTATATTTGAATAGGGCTGTCTCAAAAGAAGAATACTATATCTTTTGAGACAGCCCTATTTGTTTTATTTTGCAATAGTTCGTTTATTTACGATGTTTCCATCACCCGTAATCTCAACATCATAGGAAATAGACTGTAAATATTGATACATCGCAGCCTTTTCTTGTCCATCAATTGGCTGAATCTGGTTGCCGCGAATGACGTACGGCGAGAACGACATTTTAATATCCTTCCCCTTAAAGGTAAGTGTTAACACACCTGTTTCAGCAGAATGTTCCTTTACATAATCTGGAAACAAGAAGTTTCCAAGCGAATACGCGACTGGAACCCCATTGTAGTATTCAAAGCCCTGCAGCCAGTGCGAATGGCTTCCCACAATTGCATTTGCCCCTGCTTCTGTCATCTTTGCGACATATTCCTTTTGATAAGCAGCTGGTGTACTTGTCCGCTCTACTCCCCAGTGCATATATACAATCAGATAATCCGCATCGCCTTTTTGTTCTTTAATTGTGTTTGTTACGACATTTAAATCGTAGCCGCCAGCCACGCCAGGAGTTGTGTCCGTTGCTGTCCAGTTTGCGAACGGCATAAAGCGGACAAACGAAAGAAACTTAATTTTCTTCCCCTTAATGGTAACTTCCTTCGCCGTATAGGCCTCCGCAGCATTCCGCCCTACTCCGACATACTGCAGACCAGCTCCTTCAACATTTGCAATAGAGTCAAGTAATCCTTCTCTGCCGTAGTCTAATGAATGGTTATTCCCTAAGGATACAATGTCATAACCTGTATTTTTAATGGCAGTAATGGTTGCTGGATCACTTTTAATCCAAAACTTTTGACCTGGTACTCTTTGATTGCGCGTAGTAAATGACGTTTCCAAGTTCACAAAAGCATAATCAGCACTTTCAATTTGCGGCTTGACATATTGAAAAGGAAAATCTGCTCCCTTTTGCGCTACAACAGAACGCAGTGCCCAATCAAACATCGTATCCCCTGAAAAGACGAGTTTAATTTCGGGCTCCTCTTGCACAACGGGGGGCTTAGGTACTGGTGCTTCTGTTTTTACTTCATTTACCACAGCTGTTGTACGCTCAACACCAGCCAGTTTCTTTCCGCCTGCACTATACCACCACGAAATTCCTCCTGCGGCAACAGCTATAGAAGTTAAAAAAATAGAAAGTAACAGCCTTATCTTCTTTTTCTTTCTCCTCTTCCTCGTTCTGCTTCGTCTCGGAATCATGTTCAATACCCCTTTTTTTATTCTTTAAAACTATTATTAGCATAACATAAAAGCGGGTAACAGAATACGAGCTTAATATTTCATATATGTAACAGAATATGGAAAAAACAAACTACTAACTGCATTTTCCGTCAGAAAATAGTAGAAGCGAAGAATACCATCTGAAAGGAACGATATGCAGCATATTGCGGCATATCGTTGAATGAGGAGGAATTCCACAAGCACTGATTAAAGCAGGGAAAAGCAAACTATTATAAACGATGTTCTCCTAGACTTTGCTTTCCATACAGCTTTTCTGATAAAATAGATAACTCTGCTGCAAGCTCTAATCTCTTTAGCTTTCTTTCATGTAAAAAAGGGCTGATTGTACAAAATAAAAAACTTCCAATATAAGTTAAAATGCATAAAACAACAATAATATTTTCAAAGAGATAAATTCCCATATCTTACACTCCTCTACACTCACCTAGGCCAGAAAACATTGAACAGACAAAAGGTGTCGATTCCATACTTTATTTATTCATGTATAGTACAATCGACTGTTCATCGCCCCTTGTCTCTGCATGATATCATGGTGAAATGAATCGGAATTCCCCATTAAATATCTTTATTGTAGCATACATCCTTGCACGGTTCGACTATTTTTTCCTTTTTACGACCCTTCCCTGTGCAGATGATATGAATTGGAACGGCTTATGAAATGTGAAATAAAAGAGCTAAAAACAGCGAAAACTCGCCAATTGGCGAGCCCTGCTCTTCGGCGAAGACAGAGGTGTAGTTGTACTTATAATATATTCCTAAAACTCCCATATATGTCGAACTCACTTTCATCTGGAGTTTTATATCCTATCAAGGCACGAAAAAAATGACCTTTTAAAAGGTCATTTTTTTCGTGCTTTCTCCAGATAGCCCATAATCTCCTCTAGACAGTTTTCTGCAGAATAGCGGAGCATATTCTCTTTATAACGAAGTCGGTTTTTCTGAACATGCTGCACCGCTTCCAGTAGCGTATCCTTTTCCAGATTCTCCTCATACAGCACGTGGCAATATCCCATTTTCTCAAATGCCTGCGCATTTAAAATTTGATCTCCTCGGCTGGCCGCTTTTGAAAGAGGAATAAGGATCATCGGTTTCTTCAATGTGAGAAATTCAAAGATGGAGTTAGAGCCGGCGCGTGAAATCACGAGATCAGCTGCAGCCAATACGTCAGGGAGTTCGCTGCTTATGTACTCAAACTGCCGATAGCCCTCAGTTCCCTCTAAACTTTCATCCTTATTCCCTTTGCCGCATAAATGAACAACCTGATAGTGTTGTAATAAATCAGGCAAAGCCGCTCTAACTGCTTCATTGATTCGTTTTGCACCTAGGCTTCCGCCCATCACAATGATAATAGGCTTACGCATGGTAAAGCCAAGCAGCTCCAAGCCTGTTTCACGATGGCCTTTCAACAAATCCTCCCGAATAGGTGAGCCAGTGTAAATTACCTTTTCCTTTGGAAGATGCGCCTTCGCCTCCTCAAAAGTCACGAAAATTTTCGTCGCAAATCGAAGGGCAATTTTATTAGCTAACCCTGGTGTAATATCCGATTCATGCAAAAATACCGGCACCTTGTTAAGCCATGCACCAATTACGACCGGAACGGATACAAACCCGCCTTTCGAAAACACAACATCCGGCTTATGTTTTCGGATGAGGGCATATGATTCCATAACACCCATCATTACTTTAAATGGATCCTTAAAGTTCTTGAGATCAAAATATCTGCGCAGCTTTCCGCTTGAAATCCCTGTATACGGGATGCTCGCTCCTTCTACAATTCCTTTTTCAATGCCATCTTTTGAGCCGATATAATGAACGTCCCAGCTACGTTGCTGTAACTTCGGAATGAGCGCTAAATTTGGCGTTACATGCCCGGCAGACCCTCCGCCTGTAAACACGATTTTTTTCACGTTGGCAGCTCCTTTATGAACAGATTTCCTTCTCCATTATACTATATGGCGTCAACTTGCAAAGCTTTTATTCCTTCAAAGGACTTCCTTGAAGCGAAGACAGGAGCGCTTCTGCCTATTTTTTGCACTGTAGGAAAGGATAACTTTCCAGCTAGAAGTAAACTCGACGTAGTCGGAAATCCTAGGAATACAGTATAAGTAAGGCCCGCCAATCGGCGAGTTTTCTTTAATAAGATAAGAAAGTATAGCTTTTCGGGGAGATGTCTAGCTCCCAAGACCCAAAATGGCAGACCTCGGGCTGAACCTCTGCAAAAGGCAAAAAGCGCCTTTTACTCCGGCCCACCCCCCCTACGCTGCCATAAAAGGCGGTCCTTGTCCGCTTTTCTTAATAAATGTACGATAAAACAAAAAGGCTTCGCAGGGGAAGCCTTTTTGTTTTATCTATGTTATAAATTGTATTCCGTTTAGATTACGCTGAAATAGCTAGCCTTCGGATGCGCAAATACCATCGCTGTAACAGATGCTTCTGGCTCCATCATATGTCCTTCCGTTAATTGAATTCCGATTTCCTCTGGTCGAATTAAGCGGAATAGCTTTTCTTGATCGGACAATTCTGGACAAGCCGGATAGCCGAATGATACACGAATACCTTGATATTTCGCACGGAAGCGCTCATCCATTGTCATGCTTGCCGGGTCTGGGAAGCCCCAACGGTCGCGAATAAGCATGTGCGTCCGTTCTGCCAGTCCTTCCGCTAGCTCAAGCGCCAATGATTGAATTGCATGGCTGCGTAAATAATCGCCTTTTTCCTTCCATTTGTCTGCCACTTCTCTTACTCCTGCTCCAACAGTTACAGAGAAAAATGCCACATAGTCCATTTCGTCTCCAACCGGGCGTAAATAATCGCCAAGCGTACGGTACGGTGCCTTCATTTGTCTTGGGAACGTGAATGTTTCAAGCACGCGAGACGTATCCTCTGGGTCATAAATAAGAATCTCCTGGCCGTTGCTTTGTGCTGGGAAGAATTGATACACAGCTTGCGGACGAAGCCAAGATTCGCCTTGCTGCAGCAATTCATCAATTAAATCGTTCAACTCATGCGTCCGCTTGTCGCCCTCTTTTAGCAGCTTTTTCACTTGCCCTTTCACACCAAGATGGTGACCAAGCAGCATTTGACGGTTTACAAACGGTCCCACATGAGATGCTGGAATATCACGAAGTACAACGCGTCTTGTAGAATTCGGGACCATCACTGGTGCTGGCGGAAGCTTCTCGATTTCCTTTGGAATTTCTACAACCTTTTCTTCCTTCACAACAATCGTCTGCAGCTTTTCCTGCTTTTGCTGCGCCATCTTCTCCCGCTCTTCCTCATGCTGCAGGCGATTCGCAAGATCCAAACCGTTCATCGCATCGCTTGCGTATAATACAAGACCTTCATAGGACGGAGAAATACGCGTTTCCGTAAATTTACGTGTAAGCGCCGCACCGCCTACTAAGATTGGGATATGAATATCAGCAGCCTTTAAGTCCTCAGCTGTTAATACCATCTGTTGTGCGGATTTTACGAGAAGCCCAGACAAGCCGATAATATCAGGCTTATGCTCCTTCGCCTGCTGCACAAGCTGATCAGAGCGGACGTTAATGCCAAGATTCACAATTTCAAAACCATTGTTAGCTAAAATAATTTCAACAAGGTTTTTACCGATATCATGAACGTCTCCCTTAACTGTTGCAAGCATGACCTTACCTTTTTTCGAAACCTCTGAAGTTTCCATATGCGGCTCTAAGTAGGAAACAGCTGCCTTCATGCTTTCCGCACTTTGCAATACCTCAGCAACAATTAGCTCGTTGTTATTGAATAAGCGGCCAACCTCGTCCATACCTGTCATGAGCGGTCCGTTTACAATATCAAGCGGCTTACGGCCTTCATCAAGAGCGATTTGTAAATCATCATATAGGCCTTGCTTCGTTCCTTCCACAATGTAGCCTGACAGACGCTCATCAAGCGTTAAGCTTTCACGAGAAACCTCTTCCTTTTTCTTAGCCACACGGTAGAATGCCGTAAACTCTTCTAGCGTTGGCGTGCTTGTTTCAAATAGAAGACGATCGCTTAGCACCTTTTCTTCATCTGGGATAGAAGCGAAACGCTCTAGCTTTTCGGTGTTAACAATCGCGTAGTCAAGTCCAGCCTTCGTACAATGATGCAAGAACACAGAGTTTAGTACTTCACGCCCAGCAGGAGGAAGACCGAAGGAGATATTACTTACACCGAGAATCGTTAAACATTCTGGCAAAGCTTCCTTAATGATGCGAACACCTTCTACTGTCGCATTTGCTGAACCAATATATTCCTCATCCCCTGTTCCAACTGGGAACACAAGCGGGTCAAAAATAATATCAGACGGACGGATGCCGTATTTAGTCGTTAATAAATCGTAGCTGCGCTTTGCAATTTCAAGCTTCCGCTCTGCGCTAACTGCCATCCCCTGCTCATCAATCGTACCGACAACAAGAGCAGCACCGTATCGTTTCGCAAGCGGCACAACCTTTTCAAAGCGTTCTTCCCCATTTTCTAGGTTAATAGAGTTGATAATCGCTTTTCCTTGTGAATACGTTAAGGCGCGTTCAATAACCGCTTCGTCAGTAGAATCGATCATAAGCGGGGCTTTGATCATTTTTGTGACATATTGCAAAAACGTCTCTATATCCTGCATTTCGTCACGGTCCGGGTCCGCCATACAAACATCGATTACGTGAGCATTTCGTTTCACTTGGGCGCGGGCAATTTCAGCTGCCTCCTCAAACTTTCCTTCCGCAATCATACGTTTAAATGCTCTAGATCCGATAACGTTTGTCCGTTCTCCAACAAATAAAGGACGCATAGAATCATCGTATTGCAATGACTCTAAGCCACTGACAGCATGTCCGGGGCGAGTAGTTTTCTTGCGCGGCGCAGACTGCTCCAGCGCTTCCTTCATCGCACGAATATGGTCCGGCGTTGTACCGCAGCAGCCGCCAACAATATTTACCCAGCCTTCGTCCGCAAATGCTTTTACTTTATGAGCGAGTGATTGCGGCGACTCATGGTAATGTCCGTCCTCATCCGGCAAACCGGCGTTTGGATAACAAGAAATATAGCACTCGGAAAGCGTATCTAAGGAACGGATATGATCGCGCATGAATTCTGGTCCCGTTGCACAGTTCAATCCAACAGACAGCGGCTTTAAATGTTCAATGGAGAGATAAAACGCCTCAATCGTTTGACCCGCAAGCGTCGTTCCCATTGGCTCAATCGTTCCAGAAATCATAAGCGGAACTTTCACATCAAGCTCCTCAAATGCTTTTTCAATACCGATGCAGGCAGCCTTTACGTTACGCATGTCCTGACATGTTTCAACTAAAAGCAGATCTACCCCGCCGCGCAATAAGCCGCGTGCTTGTCGATGATAGGCCTCGATTAGCTCATCAAATGTAACACCACCCGTTACGCTGATCGCCTTTGTTGTTGGGCCCATTGCACCGGCCACGTATGCTTCCTTGCCGCACTCTTCTACAGCTTGCTTTGCGAGCTTTGCTGCAATCACGTTCAGCTCTTCATCTAGGTGCTGCAGATTATAGTCGCTGAGTACGATATTTGTCGCACCAAATGTGTTTGTTTCAATGATGTCAGTGCCAGCTTCTATATATGCCTTATGAATATTGACAATCACATCAGGGCGCGTCATTACCAAATATTCGTTACATCCTTCATATTCCTCACCGCCGAAATCATCCGCGTTCAAGTCTGCGTCTTGAATCATTGTCCCCATCGCACCGTCTAATAGTAAAATGCGTTCTTCAAGCGCTTGTTCGATTGGTTTCATGCGTTCAATTCCTCTCTTTGCTCTTGTTTTTGTCTCACATAGCGGACGAGCGTTTCCGTCATTTCATATCGTAAGAAAGGCGTAATTAAATAAATGCCTTTAAACAGCTTCATTGCTTCCTCTACCAGCTCCTCTGAAAGACGGATGCCTTCCTTAGCAGCCTCCTGCGGCGTCACATGACCATCCATGCGTTGTCGCACTTCCTCAGGTAATGTAATACCTGGTACTTCATAATGGAGAAAATCTGCATTTTTCTTGCTTACAAGCGGCATAATTCCAATATATATAGGCTGCTCGAGATGTTTTGTCGCTTCATATGTTCGATGAAGCACATCCAGATCATAAACTGGCTGCGTTAAGAAATAATCCGCACCCGCTTCGATCTTCTTCTCCATTCTTCGTACAGCTGCATCCACATGACGTACATTTGGGTTAAAGGCAGCTGCTACTGAGAAGGTTGTCGCTTGTCCAATCGTTTTTCCTAACGGAGAACGTCCCTCGTTCATTTCCTTAATCATGCGAATCAGCTCAAAGGAAGAAACATCATATACAGATGTTGCTCCAGGGAAATCCCCGACTCTCGCAGGGTCACCTGTGAGCGCAAGCACTTCATTAAGGCCTAAAGCTGATAATCCAAGCAAATGGGATTGCAATCCGATTAAATTATGATCACGGCATGTTAAATGCGTCAGTACCGGGATATCGTTACGAGCCAAAAGCGCGCCCATCGCCATATTGGAAACACGCGGACTAGCTAGTGAATTATCAGCAAGCGTGACCGCATCCGCTCCTGCACGTTTTAGTGCCTTTGCTCCTTCAAAAAAGAGCTGCGTATTCAGCGTTTTCGGCGGATCCAGCTCAACGATAATCGTCGTATCCTTTTTAGCTTTTTCCGCTAGGGTAGCCTTCTGGATTGAAGGCGCCTCTTTCACAACAACAGGAGCCGGACGAGCATGACGCTCTTTCTCAAGAACAGGTGCCGCATTTGCAAGCACTTGCTTCATCGCTCTTATATGCTCAGGCGTTGTACCGCAGCAGCCTCCTAAAAGGCGCACTCCCTGCTTCACAAACTGCTCGGCTGTATCCTCAAAATATTTTACAGTTCCCTCGTAAGTGTAACGACCATCTGCATATTTCGGCAAGCCTGCATTTGGATATGCAGATAAATAGCCTTTTTCTGGAATAGACATCAATTGGAGTGATTCAATCATATGAAGCGGGCCAAGGCGGCAGTTAAGACCTACCACATCCGCTCCTTGCTCAAGGAGCTCAGCTAGAATTATTTCCGCATATGTTCCGCTTTGTGTAAGTCCCACTTCATGTAAAGCAAGCTGCGCGATAATCGGTACATTCGTTTCTTTTCGTAAAATACGAAGTGCGTGCAGCAGCTCTGTTTCATCGTAAAATGTTTCAAGCAGGAGGCCGTCTATACCTTCTCCAAGCAAGGCATTCGCCTGCTCCACAAGCATAAATTCACGCTCTACGTCGTTAAGCGTAACGCCGCCGATATGCTTCATACCGCCGATTGTTCCAATTATCAACGTCTCTGCATTCGCTGCCCGTTTCGCATTTTGTACAGCTGCACGGTTGATGCGGGATACTTGATCTCCCAGACCATGCATACGAAGCTTGCCTTCGTTCGCTCCATACGTATTCGTTTGAATTACGTCCGCACCCGCTTCTACATATTGCCGATGAATATCGATAATACGCTCTGGATCTGTTACATTCAGCTCCTCAAAGCAGCTTTGCAGGCCACGCGAATATAAAAGTGTTCCCATCGCACCGTCACCAAGTACGACGCCTCCCTTTAATCTCTCTAACAACCTCATTCTCTTCCCCTTCTTTCTCTAATCAATGTATGTGTAGCTCCGTTCCCGGAAGGAAAATACTATAAGAAAAGCAGACGTGGTCCATCCCTGCTCCTGTAGCAAAACAACCCAAGCGGTTCGGCTGGAGTTAACTGACGGAAATACTCCTTAAGCTCTTCTCTGCTACCAGTGCTTTTGTTCTTACTAGTAGAAGGATTATTTTGCAAAAAGAAGCAGACCGCAATAGCTTGACAATACTCGAAACATATACTCTCGGATTTCAGTAAGAAACCCCCTCTTCAGACAGAAAGAGGGGGTTTGATGTCCCTCTTATCATCCAGAACAGATTCGTTCTGCAGGTGTTAGCACCGTTTCAAGCATACAAGCTTGAAGGTTGCCGGGCTTCATCGGGCCTTTCCCTCTGCCTCTCTCGATAAGAGCATTATATTTTCATCTAAGGTTATGATAACATAGAAACGGCATTATCGTCTTCATATAGCAAATCCCAATTTTCACTTAATTTAGCATGTGTACTGGAGTGAAGTCAATGGCATTTTTTGAAATCAAAGAATTTACGGAAGATTATAAAAAGGGAATTGATTTTTATACTGTATTTAGTATAAATTATATAAGGGACTTACAATTTTATAATTTTTTCTCTTATCAAGAGAGGTCGAGGGAACTGGCCTGACGACGCCTCAGCAACCATTAACATGCAGTTAAAAAGGTGCTAACTCCAACAAATTCTAACAGAATTTGAGAGATAAGAAGGTATTCTCACCGAGCACAAAGCCTTCTTTCACAACAAAGAAGGCTTTTATTGTTTATTAAAGGAGGAACTGCACTATGTATTCACAAGAAACGAAACTAGCTCAAATTGGAAACCGCAGCGAAACAGCTACAGGAGCGGTTAATCCGCCTGTTTATTTTTCTACTGCTTATCGTCATGAAGGAATTGGACAATCTACTGGCTTCGATTATATTCGCACAGGAAATCCAACAAGAAAAATTTTGGAGCGCGCCATCGCTGATCTAGAAGGCGGCGATCAAGGCTTTGCATGCAGCTCTGGCATGGCTGCGATTCTTGTTGTTCTCTCTCTGTTTAAAACAGGAGATGAAATGATTGTATCTAAGGATTTATACGGCGGAACGTACCGTTTATTTACAGAGCATGAAAACAAATGGGGTGTTCGCTTTAAGTATGTTGATACGCATAACCTAGCGGAAGTAGAAGCAGCAATTTCCGAGAACACAAAGGCTGTATTTGTGGAAACTCCTACCAATCCTTTAATGGAAGTAACTGATATCGCGGCTGTCGCGGAAATCACGAAAAAACATGATCTTCTTTTAATTGTAGATAACACATTCTATACGCCAGTGCTGCAACAGCCACTTTTACTTGGCGCAGATATTGTAATTCACAGCGGCACAAAGTATCTCGCTGGACATAACGATGTATTAAGCGGTTTGGTTGTAGCAAAAGGCGAGGAGCTATGTCAGCAAATTGGTTATTACCATAACGCATCCGGTGCTGTATTAAGCCCGTTTGATGCTTGGCTTGTGATTCGCGGAATGAAAACATTGGCTCTTCGTATGAAGCAGCACGAAGCAAACGCAAAAGCGATTGCGGCATTTTTAGAAGATGCTGAAGGCATTACAGATGTCTTATATCCAGGACAGGGCGGTATGCTTTCCTTCCGTGTAGCCGATGAAAGCTGGGTGAATCCACTCTTACAGTCCTTACAGCTTATTTCCTTTGCTGAAAGCTTAGGTGGTGTAGAAAGCTTGATGACCTATCCAGCTACACAAACACATGCGGAGATTCCAGAAGAAATTCGCTCTGCTCGCGGTGTTTGTAACCGCCTGCTTCGCTTCTCTGTCGGAATTGAAAGCGCAGAGGACCTCATTCAAGATTTAACGCAAGCTCTTGTCGCAGTGCGCGAAGGGGTGAAAGCATGACAAAGTACGAGCAAGATACACTGTTAATTCACAATGGCTTTAAATATGATGCAGGAACAGGGGCGGTCAGCGTCCCGATCTACAATTCCTCTACATTCCATCAGGTGGATGTAGACTCCTTTGGAAAATACGACTACAGCCGCTCCGGCAATCCGACGCGCGAGGTGCTGGAAGAAACAATCGCGCTTTTGGAAGGCGGCGTAAGAGGCTTTGCATTTGCATCCGGCATGGCGGCAATTTCGACTGCTTTTCTTCTCTTATCACAAGGAGACCATGTTGTGATTACTGAGGATGTATACGGCGGAACATTCCGTGTTGTAACAGAGGTGTTAACACGCTATGGCATCAGCCATACATTTGTTGATATGACTGATATAGCGCAGGTAGAGGCAGCAATCCAGCCGAATACAAAGGTCATCTATATGGAGACGCCTTCTAATCCGCTTTTGAAAATTACCGATATTCGCGCAATATGTGAACTTGCGAAAAAAGCCGGCGCGTTAACATTTGTAGATAATACCTTCTTAACGCCACTTTCGCAGAAGCCGCTTGAGCTAGGAGCCGATATTGTACTTCACAGCGCAACAAAGTTTCTTGCCGGACATAGTGACGTAATGGCAGGACTTGCAGTTGTAAAGGATGAAGAATTGGCAAAGCGCTTCTACTTTTTACAAAATGCGTTTGGCGCAATTCTTAGTCCACATGATTCCTGGCTTGTGCTGCGCGGCCTTAAAACACTTCATGTGCGTCTGCAGCACTCTGTTGCAGCAGCTGAGAAAATTGCCGAGTATTTACAAACTCATCCAAAAGTGAAGCGTGTCTACTATCCAGGTCTTGCTGATCATCCAGGACGTGATATCCAGTTTGCGCAAGCAACGGATGGCGGTGCTGTTTTATCGTTTGAGCTTGAAAACGAAGAAGCGCTTCGTCAATTCCTGGCACACGTTAAGCTTCCTGTGTTCGCAGTCAGCCTTGGCGCTGTAGAATCAATTCTTTCATATCCTGCTAAAATGTCGCACGCTGCGATGGGACAAGAGGAACGAGAAAAACGCGGTATCTCTGCTTCTCTTCTTCGCTTGTCTGCAGGACTTGAAAATCCAAATGATCTTATTCGCGACATCGATCAAGCCCTTGTGGCAGTTGAAACTTCAGCTGTATCGCTTTAATCAAAAACCCGGGGAAACCCGGGTTTTTTTACGCACTTTAAGAAAGTATAAATTTCTAGCTGGAAGACAATTCGACGTAGTAAGAAATAAGTGCAACTACGCCTCTGTCTTCGCCTAACGGCTCGCCAATCGGCGAGTTTTCTTTATATTATCCTGCTTTAGGAATAGAGTAACAGGCAGAGAATACCCAACCTCTTTCCCGATATTCACAGCGGAAAGGTTAGAATGAGTAGATTTGGTTAGATTTATTTAAATTGTTTTTATATTCCTATTTTCCTAGTTTATATAAACTCTCTTTACAATTCTTTCTCTTTTTTTACTTTTTCTTTATTTTTAAATTTTTTTTTTGCAAAAACTATTTTTTTTATCGTAAAATTTTGTTATGTATATTCTATGCTGTACTTGCAGTATATCCGGAGGTGGACGAAATGTTAGAAATGTTTCAGGAAGAATTAGAAGTTTATGAAAATAATGCCGAGTTATTAAAGGTTCTTGCACATCCTGTACGTCTGTGCATCGTGAAGGGATTGATTGAGAGAGGTCCTAGCAATGTATCTACCATGTATACTTGTTTAAATATGCCGCAGTCTACAATTTCACAGCATTTAGCTAAGCTAAAAAGTGCTAAAATCGTGACAAGTGAACGAAAAGGGTTGGAAATTTACTATGATGTACAAAATGAAAAAATACTTCAGCTCATTCAAGTAATGTTCCACTAAGAAAAAACAAAAAGACCATCTAGTGTTGTCTAGTCTTATTTTTTTATCTTAATGTACAGATGATTATAGTATAAAAGCGCAGAGCTCGTCTCTGCGCTTTTATTACGCTGTAAAAAAGTATAAATTCCCAACTGGAAGTTCATTCGACGTAGTGAAGAATTTTAGGAATACAGTATAAGGGCAACTATGCCTCTTCTTTCGCTGGTTACACGATCAGAGAGAGGAGATTCTTGTACTTTAGCTACAACGATGCGGAGCAAACAGTAAAGTCCATATAACGCTCTAGCTCCAACTGCGGAATCCCCTTTTGCTGAATCATCACATCGAAGGCATCGCTCATTCCGCCGCTCAAAATTAAAGAACGAATGGCGCGATTTTGCTTGCTTGCTTCTGAAAAGGGATTTCTGTCCTGATGATTCACAAGATGCTGTAAAATCCCCGTGCTAAGGAGAAAGGAACGCTGTTTCATTCGAAGCATTGTATGCAATCCCGCTGCCTCCCCTGCAAGCTGCAACTCGTCCCAGTGAATATGAGCTGTCAAATCCATCTCTCCAGGACACTCAAGCGGATTGCGAACGAGCTGGTGTTCATAATATCCGCGTAAGCTGCCTTCTCTGCGGCTAGGATGCATCCATTCGTCATTTGTGTAACCATAATCAACAGTCACGAACACAGCCCGTTTTACGCGTCCGCTGAGCTCCTGTACAAATCGCCCCATCGCAAGTGGAATTTCAAAACGCTGCCCGTTTTTCAAATGCAAACGATGCCTCTCCAAATACTGAAGAATTTCTTTCTTCTGCAACGGATGGATGACCTCCTTCAAGTGTCGGTCCTTAAGGCTTACAGATACTTCGTACAGCATATCATTCTGCTGCTCTACCACATCTACAGGAAACGCATCATATAGCTCGTTGGCAAATACAACTCCTTCAAATTCCTTAGGTATATCGACAAAAGAAGCATACTGCGTTACATTCGCAAACTGTGACAGCATCTCTAGCTGTACCTTGCGATGATAAGGACTTGCTTCAATGATAAGATAGCGCAGCTTTGAAAAGGATTGAGGATCACTTGTCCTCCACTCGGTCAATACATCGCGGGCAAACCTGCCTGTGCCCGCTCCAATCTCGCAAATGATTGGCGGTACAACCCTATCTGATACAAGACGCATGAAAAACCGAGAAAACTGCTTAGCAAATAAAGAAGATACATTACTGCTTGTGAAAAAGTCTCCTGCTCTCCCTATCTTTTCCTTCTCTTTCATATAGTACCCGTATTCGGGATGATAAAGGGCAAGTTCGATAAACGTACTATAGGGAATCCTATTTCCTTCCTGCTCTCGCATCGCTTCCTTCAAAATCTCCTGCATCATGTCTCTCCTTATTTCAAAAACGGATTATTCGCTTTTTCAAAGCCAATGCTCGTCTTAGGACCATGGCCGCTCAGCACTGCTGTATCATCTGGTAATGAGAAAAGTTTATTTTCAATACTCATCATCAGTTCATTAAAGCTGCCTCCCGGTAAATCCGTTCGTCCAATACTCATTTGAAATAAAGCATCTCCGGAAAACACCGCACCGGCTTCTTTACAGTAATACGAAACGCTTCCTGGAGAGTGTCCAGGTGTCTCTAGAATCGTAAACGTAAATGAGCCAATTGTGAGCTCTCCCTCCCTTTCAATCAGACGATCTGCGGGCTTTGCTGTAATCTCGCGGTTCGTCATAAATAGGTACGAGCCATTTAATTCGGGATCAGACAGCCAATATTGCTCTTCTTTATGTAAATAAACAGGAATCTTATAGGCGTCACGCACATCATCCACTGCGCCGATATGATCAAAATGGGCATGTGTTAATAAAACAGCAAGCGGTGTTAACCCCTCCTGCTGTAAGTAGCTAATAAGTTTTTCTCCTTCATGCCCTGGATCAAAGATAACGCACTCCTTTTTATCATTACGCAGCACATATGCATTTGTTTGCAGCGGTCCTAAGGGAAGCTGTCTCCATTTTAATTTCATGTATATTTCCTCCAAATCTATCTTTTACTCTCATGATACACCATTTTTTCTTTACATGGAACGACAGAGAAAAACGGAATTAATCCTGTTCGCTCATGTAGTAACAATAGTGCAGTTCGGACAGATTATTCCAGAAGGCTGTTTTTATATCACTTTATGAGAGAGGATAAATTTCTAGCTGAAAGCCAATTCGACGTAGCGCAAAATTTTAGGAATACAGTATAAGTAGGGCTACGCCTCTGTCTTCGCCCAAAGGCAGGGCCCGCCAGTGGCAATTACCAATTACCTCAAGGTCAAAAGTGCCCTGTGTGTAAGAGCTACATCATTGTTAACGGTTTCACCTCGACATTTTTTTGGAAACCATGTACAATGAAAAGAAAGGGAAGATTTTTACAGTTTTCATATGCAAAGAAGCGGAAGAGCAGAGGGGGATATATATGGGTCTCGTAGTGATTTTCGCGCTAGTAACATTACTGAGCGTGTTCTCGACGCTCAAAACCTTGAAAAACAAGAATATGCTGGGGATAGCATTCTCTGCGGCAACTCTTCTTGTTTTCGGCTGGTTTACTATCATGACTATACTCAATAACGGTTACCCGCCGGCACATTAATGAGAAAGGCTCCCTGAAGCTGCCTATGAAAACCCTGCTTAGGAGCTGCACATTTCTTCAGCTATACGAAAAGGGCTCTGATTGAATCAGAGCCCTTTTCGTATAATGTTTTACGACTGCATGTTTGTTATGTCTCTATACATGATGTAAGTGTAACTACACATCCGTCTTCGCCAATCGGCGAGCGTTCGTTACAATTTTGCTATTTTTGTTTTTACTAACCAAGCGCCGCCAATCACACCCGCATCATTGCCAAGCGTAGCAATCGCTAACTTTGTACTTTTTGCAACGCGAGGAAATGCGTACTTTTCAAAGTATTTCTGTACCGGCTGCAGCAATACATCTCCAGCTTTTGATACGCCGCCGCCGATTACAACCTTTTCTGGATTTAAAGCATTGGAGAAGTTTGCAATAGCCAGTCCTAAGTAGAAGGCTACGCGGTCAAGGATGCTTTGCGCAAATGCATCTCCGTTCCGCGCAGCATCAAATACATCCTTTGCAGTGACTGTGCCCGCCTCATTCCATCTGTTGCGAAGCTCACCCTCTTCTTTGCTGTTTTGAAGCGCTTCCTTCGCTAAACGTACAATACCTGTTGCAGATGCGACTGTTTCTAAACAGCCAGTTTTTCCACAATTACATGGAGCCCCGCCTTCAGGAACAACAGTAATATGTCCAATCTCACCGCCTGCTCCGCTTACACCATGGACAACCTCTCCATTAGCGATTACACCGCCGCCGACTCCCGTACCAAGCGTCACACATACGATATCCTTCGCACCTTCTCCGGCACCTTTCCACATTTCACCGATAGCCGCAATATTTGCATCATTATCCACAACAACAGGAAGTCCTGTTTCTACTTCAAGCAAATCTTTGAGCGGATAATCCTTCCACCCTAAATTGATTGCCTCGTAAATCAAGCCTGTTGCCATATGTACTGGTCCTGGCGCTCCCATACCGAGACCTGCAAGTTTACTCTTTTGCTCTCCCAGTTCTTGCAGCTTTTCATCAATCGCCTTTGCGATATCAACAGTGATATACTTCCCCTTCTCGCTAATATTCGTCGGGATTTCCCATTTATGTAGAATCTCGCCATAGACGCTAATAAATGCTAACTTAATTGTTGTGCCCCCAAGGTCGACACCTACTAACCATTTCTCCTGCATAACGCACCCCTTAATGTAATTTGTCTTTTTGTTTTTGCATTTCCTGTCTGAGAACAAATGAAGCCGCTTCATAGATTGTTGCTTCAATAAGCTTCGCCTCATGCAGTTCATGTAATTCGTCCGCCATCAATTCTAAATCGGCAACACGGTCTCCGGTATAAATGATGGTCCCGAATTTCTTCAATAATTGTTGAATGTCGTAAATGGATGTCAACGCTTCACCTTCCTTCGTGCATCCTATTATAAGAAAACGTTCCCATACCCATTATAAAAAGAACAGCGGGAAGCGTCAATTTCCTCTATGTCCATTACGCACATTTATTTAAAATTCGACATTTTCTCTCTGCTTTCCTGCTTCCTTTACAGCACACCATTCCCTTTCAGGTGCAGACCATAAAACAGCAGAATGCTGACAAACAGAAGCGCAATGAGCATCGCGGCTGCTTTGTGAAGGAGCGATCCCTTTTTCCCTGGAACATGTACCATAACGGTTGCCAAAAATCCCCCGATTAAACCGCCGATATGCCCTGCATTATCAATGCCGGGAACAGCAAATCCAAATAACAGATTGATTCCAATGAGAGTTAGAACACTTTGCATCATTGTTCTAGAAAATACCTTAGCATACGATGCAGCAATATATAAGAGTGCCCCAAAACATCCAAAAATGGCTCCAGATGCTCCGGCAGCTACAGCGTTTGAAGATACAAAGCTCAAAAGACTGCCACAAAAGCCTGCAAATAAATACACAAATAAAAATCTTATATTTCCTAAAATCCGCTCAACCTGACTCCCCACATAATAAAGTGCCACTGTATTCATCAAAAGATGCAAGAGACCAATATGCAAAAACATCGGCGTAAAGAATCGCCACCATTCTCCTTGTAAAATAAGGGGATTATATTTGGCGCCAAACGCAATGAGCGTTGCTATATTTGTACTGCCGCCAGCATATTCCAATACTCCAAATAAAACAATTTGAATCGCTACAAATAGCTTGGTAATGAAGGGACGAGCATAATTTAAAATATGCTGCTGCTTGTTCTTCAATTTCAAAAAGCCGTCTAGCTGAGACCGTAATGCCTCCGCCGGCTTCTCCTTCAAGGAATATATAATGGCAGCCTCTTCATCGCTCATTTTCAGTGACATCTGCATAAAATCAGCCTGGCGCTTTTCATTATATTCGGTAAAGAATACAGTTCTAATAAACACGCGGCTGTTTTCATCCGCAATTGCAGCCTGCCAATCATCCAATGGCTCAAATCGTGAAACATAAATGTTATATACCTTTTTCTTTCCTCGGAATCGTTGAGCCCTCATCCGCTCCAGATGTTTCAAATCCTCTCTCACCCAGCTGCTCCAATCCACATCATGGCGCTTCAAACGGACAATCACATTGCTTTTAAGCGCTGGAGATTGCAGCCATGCTTCCCCTTGTTCCTCAGAGTTATGCAGGATTTCATACTTATGTAAACATACAAGACTATACAGAAGCGCCCAATATAAGGAATCCTGTTGTTGATGCAAGAAACCCCCTCCAATTCCTCTTTTTGTCCCACTATAGGAAAGTAGAAATTTCCAGCTAGAAGTAAATTCAACGTAGTCGGAAATTTTAAGAATACAGTATAAGAGCAACTACGCCTCTGTCTTCGCCTAACGGCTTGCCAATCGGCGAGTTTTCTTTTCACTGTAGGAAAGATAAATTTCCAGCTAGAAGTAAATTCGACGTAGTCGGAAATTTTAAGAATACAGTATAAGGGCAACTACGCCTCTGTCTTCGCCTAACGGCTTGCCAATCGGCGAGTTTTCTTTAGTGTATTATAAAACGTATGCAAGATGTCTCTGAATCAGGCGCATGTGACAAAAAAAGACAAATCTCCCAGGTGATTTGTCTTTTTGAAATATTCTGTTGTAAAACAGGCACCATTGTCTAGTCCATGAGCATCCCTTTTTCTAAAACATCTTTGAACCACTATCACCTACGCTTCATGAAATGGAAGTAGGGGTACTTTTTCAGCAGAAATCCTGCTTCGTTCTAAGTAAAGTAAGATATAGCTATTTCATATGATATTATAAGTGAATTAGAAGGGAGTCATACATTATAAGCTGCTGTATACTTGCGACTCTGTTACAATTTTCTGTACGTGTTTATCATGCTCATCCATTGGTATAGAAGGAACAAGCTGTGCAGAATAGGCAAGTGCGATCGTATGACCGCTGTAATGAGGTAAAAATCGGTCATAATAGCCTCCACCGTATCCTAAACGATCTCCTTTTTCCGTGAATGCGATGCCTGGCATAATGAGCAGTTCAATCTCATCAGCAGAGATTTCTTTCGTACGAGCTGGAATCGGCTCTCTTAGGTTCATATAGACTTTCTCCAAATCATCCCAGCTTCGTATTTCACGAAACGTCATTGTTCTAGAAAGCCGATCACATTTTGGTGCAGCAACTCTTTTTCCTTCCTGCCAAGCACGTTCAATCATCTCATATGTCGAAACCTCTTCATCCACAGAAATTGTAATCCCAATAGTGTGTGCATACTGCCACTCATTCAGCTCATATAAACGACCGGCAATTTGCCCAGACCATCTCTCTCTCTCTTCCTCTGACATACACATGATGCGCTCCCTTATTTGCTTCCGAAGCTGTTGTTTAATCTCACTCATCTCGCACCTTCCTTTTGTAAAGAAAACTCGCCGACTGG